>JBDHQB010000006.1:0-147654 GCA_039806825.1 Parachlamydiaceae bacterium
CATGATCGCGAATGCTACACCAAGTTCTAATTTGATCCCAGTTTTTAAGATCTACTGCTGACGACTGAACGCTTACAAGAATTGAATACTCTTACAAAAGGATCTTCCAATTTAAAAAGTTATGAAAATTGGGCAAGCAAAACAAAGTTTGGAACCGACTATCCCGCTGACTATGTTAAAAGCAGCAGAGATATAAAATTTGAAGAAACCGTTAAAAAGCTCGAAGGTGTAGACAAACAATTGTCAGCGAGCCGCAAAGCTCTAGTGACAACTGAACTAGAATCTCAGAGACTGGGTGATAAAGTTACTTTGCTCAAATCTTATATTGATGCTCGCTCCAGTGTAGTAGAACACCGCGTAGCAACTTTGAAAAGAACACTTGAATCCCTGGCCATCCATCCTGGTGCTACAAGAGAAACAGCAGCTGCATTTATACAAGGAAGTAAGGGCTTTCTAAATGCTGTTAATAGGGGAAATTATCTTAAAGCTAGAGATGAGCTTATAAAAGGTGAAATTGCAAATCGGGATGTATTAAGTTTATGGTCAGAAAAAAACATCGATATCTTAGTTAAATCAGGCAAATTGAAGCCGGAGGACGCTGCTTTTCTCAAAAATTATGCAAAAAATGCAGAAAAAACAATTCCTTTACTTAATGTTTTAATAAAACAATTTGAAAAAGAATTAGCAAACGCTCCAATTGAAGAAATTCCACAGATTTTAAAAAATATTTTACTCAAAAATATCCCAACTCAAAGACCTTTAGCAAATATTATGTATATGGTTGCTACATTGTCAAAAGATTTTGATCGAGTAAATAATATTATTACTCCATTATCCAACGAGCTTAATCAAGCGGATCCTTCTCTAGAATCTTCAAAAGTCGCTAAGGAATTAGCATCAAGTTTAAGTGTATCCCCAATGAAAAGATTAATGACCTATGAGGGATTTTTAGTAGAATTTATAAAATCTCCTGTGAATTCAAATGAGAATAAGAATCTGTTAAACGAAGTGAAAAACCATGTCAGCGATGTAGGTAAAAAATTACAGGAACGAATAGTTTTTCTTCAAACTAACGAAGCTCAGGAAATAGCTAAACAAAATGTTAGTACTGTAAGCGGGAAAGTCACTGCATTTGCGACTTCACTTATTCGCAGATTAACACCTTTTACTCTTGAAACGCCAAGGGTAGACGGACAAACTGCACCCCCAGCAGCTTAATATTGTTGTATAAAGTTAAATCGCTTATGATCATTGAATAAAAAGTGTGTCTGGAAACTGCTAATGCCCTAGATTCGAGTTCTTTTCCCCTAGGGGCTCGCAAAATTAATAGGGTCATATTTATACAATATGGCCCTCTTAATTTCTTGCCTACGGTGCGAGCCCCTAGGGAGAAAATAATCTCGAATCTAGGGCATTAGCAGTTTCCAGACACACTCTAAGATTATAAGCGATTTTTTTATGCCTATATTATGGCGATACATATTAGGACAGTTTTTTAAGGTTTTACTTCTATCTTTATTTGCCTTTATTTCTGTTTTATTGACTTCAAGGCTGGATGAAATCGCCCACTTCGCATCTTTAGGGCCTCAATTAAAATATTTAGGGTTATTCATCCTCTATCAGATCCCCCTAATCCTTCCTATTGCTATCCCAGTTTCATGCCTGATTTCCTCTGTCTTGCTCTTTCAACAGTTATCAAATTCCCACGAATTGACCGCGCTTCGCGCTGCCGGGATGTCAATTCGAACAATTATGACCCCATTATTGGTCGGAGCAATAGCCCTTTCTATGCTCAATTTCTATATCGTTTCTGAGGTAAGTACTCACTCCCATTTGGAAACAAACCAGCTGAAAAGTGAGCTTAGGTCGATCAATCCCCTCCTTTTGCTTCACCACAAACATCTCATGCGATTGAAGGGTATCCATTTTGATGCGATGGGACCTTCTAAAATGGGAGAGCTCGCGAGCGATTCTGTTGTCGCCATGGCGAACGATAAAAGTGGCAGAATGAATATTTTGGTTGCTAAAAGCCTGGAAGCAAATCCGGAAACTTTTGAAGGTACTGGTGTCAGCTTAATTACAAGCCATGGAAACGGCGAAGAGCCTGACCATGTAGTTATAGAAAATTTAGGAACTGCCTCTACACCTATTGGTGAATTTGCCCCGATGCTTCAGAAAAAAGTGTGGACTGTTAACAATGACCAGTTGCGGTTAGGCTTGTTGCTAGCACGGTTAGAAGCTGAAGAGGAACATTACACTCAATCGGAAGCTGCAGGAATGCCTGTCAGCGAGCTTAAAGTGATTCAGCGCAGTATCAATCGCATCTATTCCGATATCGCCCGCAGAGTTTCGGCTGCCTTGGCGGTCCTTGCATTTGCACTGATGGGGGCTGCTTTCGGGATTTCTGTCAGTCGTATTAAGACTCCTTATAAAGTGGGGGTAGTGTTAGCATTAGGGGCGCTTTATTTAATCAGCTTTTTTACTGCTAAAGGGATGGATCATCTTTTAGAAGCTTCTATCATCCTTTACTTTGCTCCTTTAATTTTGATCATTATTGCGTCCTACTGGACATTACGAAGAGCAAATAAGGGGATCGGATAATGTTAACGATTTGGCAGCGTTATTTTCTAAAGCAATGGTTGTGGGTCTTTTGCCTTTTCATGATCTGTTTCTACGGACTTTACATTTTAATCGACTATGCAAGCCATACAGGGACATTCCATCATCAACATATCAAACTGACTTGGCGAGCTCTCGCTTTTTACTATGGAGCTGAATTTGTCAAGCGGATGGATATTTTGCTCCCTTTTGGAATCTTGATCGCAACAGTTAGAACACTCTGCATGTTAAATGTCCGACATGAACTTGTCGCTTTATTGGCATCGGGAATTTCATTACAAAGATTGCTTCGTCCTTTTCTAATGGTAGGACTGTTGGGGGTAGCGATCATTTACTTGAACTCACAGTTTTTCCTGCCTTACGCATTAGGTGAGCTCAAACGATTCAACACAAAACAGGCTTTGAAACCCACGACTAAAAGTCGATATCCCGATGTGCACCAGCTCACTTTGGAAGATGGGACTTCGCTTCTTTTTCACCATTATGATGCGGAAGCAAAAGAATTTTTCGATACATACTGGATCCGTTCAGTCGATGAAATTTATCGGATGGGGAGTTTAAATCCTCATGGCGAAAAACCAGAAGGAAAACATGTCGATTTGATAGCACGCAATTCCAATGGACAACTTCAAGTTGTGGAATCCACACCAGTTAAAAAGTTTGATGAAATGTATTTCAGTAAGCAGGGTCTAACAGAGACGATAACACCACCGGAAGAGCTGTCTATCAGTGAGTTATGGTCGAAACTTCCTGAAAATGACAACTTAAGTGAAAAAGACTCGCAGAAGTTGACTGTGTTCTATAGAAAGTTAATTCTTCCATGGCTCTGTTTATTAGCTGTGATGGGACCTGCCCCATTCTGTGTTGGGTTTACTCGCAGGTTACCCGTGTTTTTTATTTACGCAGGGAGTATCTTCGGTTTAGTTGCGATTTATTTGGTAATGAATGCAGCAACTGTGCTCGGTGAAAGGCAAGTATTGCCACCGGCATGGGCAATGTGGCCTCCATTCATTCTATTCGCTGGCATATGCCTCTGGAGATACTATGGACAGTTTCGATTTACGCTTATGGGACGGGTTCGCAGAAGCGGGCGGTAATATTGCAGAACCTGCTATTGTCGATCAGATCACGACAGATACACGTCGGATAGATTCTCCAAATTCATTGTTTGTAGCCTTACAAGGACAGCAGAGCGATGGACACGATTTTGTTGAAAAGGCATCGAGAGCAGGGACACGTTTTGCGTTGGTTAAGAAAGGGTGGCTGCCTTCTGGCGATATTGGGCCCATTCAATTGCTGCATGTCAGCAATCCTTTAAGGGCCTTTCAAGATATCGCTGCGGCCTACCGTATGCAAATGCCATGCAAGGTAATTGCGATTACCGGATCTTACGGTAAAACAATGGTAAAAGATCTTTTGCTGACAATGCTCAGCACCACAAAAAAAGCTGTGGCGTCTCCTGAAAGTTTCAATAGTCAAATTGGCGTGCCATTAAGTTTATTGACCATCTCAAAAGACCACGAAATTGCCATTATTGAAGCTGGGATATCCTTGAAAGAGGAAATGGATATCCTGAAAAGGATTATCAAACCTGATTATGCCATCCTTACCCATTTGGGAAAGAAACACAGAACGACTTTAGGTGACATGGCAACAGTGGCCGATGAAATGCTAAAACTGCTTCAACACCCTGATGAGAACGGTTGGGTGCTTATTCCTAAAGATCCATTAATACAAGCCTCTTTGAGTAAAATTACGTCCCAACCTTTTTATTGGGATTCTTTGTATCCAGAACTTCCCCATGCAACCGCGCTCCCTGTCTCTGAGAAGCTTGTTATTCCTTATCGTGTTGATTTTCCTGATCATGCTTCCTATCTTGGTCAAATGACAACGGGTTTCTACTACTATCTCGACCTCATCAACATGACAAGTAAAGCAGCATGGAAGTTAGGAATTCCCTATGAAGCAATTTGTTCAACATTGAACAATTATGCCCCTGAGCCTATGCGTACGGAGATATGGAAAAGCTCACTAGGGGCCACCTTTATCAATGACACCTATTGCAGCGATCCTCAATCTGTCGATTTGTCTCTACGTAACCTAGTTAAATTGTCTTCCCCCGGAAGAAAAATCTTTTTGTTTGGAGGCCTGCGTGGAGAAAACCCCCACCTGTCAACCGATTTAAAACGGATTGGACAAGCGATCGGACGCTCCTCGATAAATTTGCTCATCCTTCATGGCAATATGGACTATACAGGCTTGATCAAGGAAGTAGACCGACAGTCCCCGCTTACGCAAATTATCCAAGCTACCTCATTTTACAACGCTTTGGAAAAATATAAGCAGATCCTTCATGCAGAAGATGCTGTCCTTATCAAAGGGGCAAAAAAGGAAAGCCTCGAAAAAGTGATCGAGATGTTCCAGGATAGTGTCAGCACAAATCAGTGTATTGTTAACCTTGCAGCCATCCAAGAAAATATCAATTCGATTCGCAATCGACTTCCAGAAGGCAATCGAATTATGGTTATGGTCAAAGCAATGGCCTATGGCACAGATGATGTGCGCATGGCCAAGTTTCTAAATAGTTGCGGAGTTGACGTACTGGGGGTTTCTTACGTCGATGAAGGGGTTGCTTTAAGACGGGGCGGAGTGACCCAATCCATTTTTGTGATCAATGCTGCATCCTACGAAGCCGCAAAAATTGTGAAATGGGACCTTGAGGTAGGTGTCGATGATATTATTATGATAGAAACTCTTGCAGCGGAAGCTGAGAAATATGACCGAGTTCTCAAAGTTCACTTACACGTTGATACAGGAATGAGCCGCTTTGGCTGCCGGCCTGAAGATGCCATCAGTCTTGCAAAAATTATCCATAATTGCTCTTCGCTAAAGCTTGAAGGGGTCATGACCCATTTTGCCTGCGCTGAAAATCCACTGGAAGATGAATTTACACTCAAACAAGCAAAGATGCTTGAAGATATCATCATACAATTAAAGGAAGTTGGAATAGATCCTCCTTGGAAGCATGCTGCAAACTCTAGCGCTGCTATCCGTTTTCACTTCCCACAATTTAATTTGGTCCGGTTAGGATTAGCAGTTTATGGACTTTCAGCATCCCCTACAACGCGCAATACTCTTGAATTAAGGCTGGCTGTATCGCTGCTGTCAAGGATTGTCGGGATTAACCGATGCAAAACAGGTGATACAATTAGTTATGGAAGAGGCTATACCGTCAAAAAGGATGAGCAAAGGATTGCAGTGCTTCCTATTGGTTATTTCGATGGTCTCCACAGAAGCTACAGTGGAAAGGGACACGTAATGATTCGTGGACAAAAAGCCCCTATGGTTGGCAAAATCTGCATGGACTTTATGATGGTAGATATTACAGATATCCCATTTGCACAGGTTGGGGATCCCGTGCTCGTTTTTGGAGAAGATGAATACGGACACTATCTGTCTCCCGAAGATTTGGCAATCCGTGGAGATTCCATTGTATACGAATTAATTACATGTTTAGGCCCCAGAATCCAGAGGTTATTTGTCTATGAAGAAGCAAACAACAAAACGCATACCAGTTAAAAAGATGGACCAAGCTCATAAAGACTATGAAAAATTAGCAGAGCTTAGCAGGCGGGGAAGAACGCTCACAGGGATCTCATTCCTTTTGGATTGGGACCAAGAGACTTTTATGCCCCAGGATGGAGCTGCCATTCGAGGTGACCAGCAACAGATCATGGCTGGGATTATTCATGAAGAACGCACAGGCAAAAATTATGTTAATGCCCTAGCTAAACTAGTTGATCTGAAGAATGGGAAACTCAAAGGGAAAACACTAGGTGAAAGACAAAAAGCTGCTGTAAGGGAATGGCACCGCGATTGGAAAATTGAGAATGCACTCCCGAAAAAATTTGTCGAAGAGTTTGCTAAATTAAGCTCGCAGTCAATGGATGTTTGGAAAAATGCTAGAAAAGCAAATTCTTTCCAACAATTTGCGCCTTTCCTTGAAAAGATCGTTGAAATGAATAGAAAAAAGGCTGAGTACATTGGCTATGATGAAAAGCCTTATGATGCCCTATTAGATCTATATGAGCCAGGTGTAACAAGCAAGATCATCACTCCCCTATTCGAAAAACTTAAAAAGTTTCTTGTGGATAAAGTCAAGAAAATCAAAGCGCAAAAAGAGATCGATGATAGCTTTTTAGAAGGAAAATGGGATGCTGATAAGCAATTAGCTTTTGGCAGAAAAATCCTGGAGGATATGGGCTACGATTTTAATAAAGGAAGATTGGATTTATCTGCACATCCATTCTCATCTTCTATTCATCCCTATGACAGCAGGATCACAACACGATTGACCAATCCGTCGATCATTTCAAATGTATCAACGAGCTTGCATGAAGGTGGACATAGTTTATATGAAATGGGATTGCCCGTAGAAGATTACGGAACACCTTTGAGCGAAGCGATCTCTTACGGAATC
Organism: Parachlamydiaceae bacterium; assembly: GCA_039806825.1. Lineage (GTDB taxonomy): Bacteria > Chlamydiota > Chlamydiia > Chlamydiales > Parachlamydiaceae > JBDHQB01. Next base: position 7,100 of record JBDHQB010000006.1, read on the forward strand.
CATGAAAGTCAATCACGCTGGTGGGAAACAAGGATTGGCCTCAGCAAGCCGTTCTGGGAACACTATTTACCATTACTTAAAAAAGAATTTCCAGCTTTTAGCAAAGTCAATCTGGAAACATTCTATAAAGCTGCCAATAAAGTAGAACCCTCGTTAATTCGGGTCGAGGCAGATGAAGTTACCTATTCCTTGCATGTGATTTTGCGCTATGAGATGGAAGATGCCCTAATTCATGGTAAATTGAAGATAAGGGATGTTCCTGAAGCTTGGAATGAGAAGATGGTGAAATATTTGGGTGTGAAACCCGATTCCAATGCCAACGGATGTTTGCAAGACGTGCATTGGTCAATGGGAGCCTTTGGCTACTTCCCAAGTTATACGATAGGAAATCTTTATGCTGCCCAATTTTTTGAAGCTTTTGCAAAGCAACATCCAGATTGGGAAAAAAGAGTTGCAAAAGGAGATTTAGTATTTATCAAGGAATGGTTAAACAACCATATTCACAAATATGGGAAACAGTACAGCAGTCAAGAACTTTTGAAAAAAGTGACGGGCAAGGAATTTACTGTGCAGCCCTACCTTGACTACATTGAGTCAAAGTATAGTAAGATTTACAAGCTGTAAATGATTTGTGGCGTAGACTTTAGTCTGCGCCACAGATACAAAGGACGCACCGCCTGATTATTCAAGCTCTGACTTAGCTTGAAATTACATCTCCTGCGTAGCCTATACACAAAATGGCAAGCCCATAGCAATCGAAGGCTTAAAAGCTCCAGGGCCCAGAGCATGAGCAACTGGAGCTTTTCAAATTAGGCGACTGCTTTGGCTTTTGAGTGTAGAATTTTCGATTGGTAGTTTTCATGGAATGTATCGTGAATTAACTTCGAAAATTCCATAGGGCCCATTTCGTTCCGGACTCCTTCAACGAGGCGTATGGCGCTGACCATTCTGTTGAATCGCTCTGGTAAAACAAGGCGTTCCCGCACAGAGAGTGCAGGAGCATGTACCATCGTATTGATAAAGTCGATTTCTTCTTCTTCAAACGATTGCCCATTAATAATCTTCAAGAATAAGTAGAGCAAGGATGTATTGACTATTCCTATATCAATTCCATCCTTGCATGTAAAACTTAAGGAGGAAGGGTTAACAATGTCTACCATTTTCATTTCAAGAAAGAGATAGAATAATTCAATGAAGTCCAAACGCCTTTCACGAGGCAAAACATTCTTTCCTTCAAAGAAGACCTTATGAATATTGTCCATTGTATCATTTATCCATTTATCGCCGATCTTTCTCTGAATCTCGCTTGGGAAATAAAATCCGCACATCTCATCTTTAATCTGTTCCTTAAAGTGTGCTTTAAAAGTCTCGTATTTATTATCTTCGTGGTAAGGGGTAAGCTGTTGATAAAAGTCTGAATCGACTGCAAGCGTTGCGATTGTAATTGCATGTCCAAATTCTTCACTATTTTGAAGTTCCTCTAAAGCCTTTGAGCGGTAAAATTCCCTCCAGGAAGACCTATCCTGCAAATTAATCAAAAGGTGCTTGCCTTCATTTAAATGCTCTGAATGGGATCTTAAAAACCCTTTGAACTCTTCTGTCACATGCACTTTATGAATAAATTCTTGATGAGTAGGCGCAGGTAAACGAAGCATATGAATCGCATGGTTTTCATGGGAAAGATTGAATAAGTTCTGAGGAAGATTTAACTGGAATAAAGAATCAAACGCTTGATACCTTCCATCTTGGATAACAGATAAAACTTTATTCAAGGGCCCATTAGGATGGTTCCTGACAGCTTTCTGCAATGCAGTATAGTCTCTTGCCAAACGTGTTGAAATCGAAGAAGCACTTTCCTCTTTCTTTTGTTGCTCTTCACTTAAACTATCAATTGACTGGATCATGACATGTTTTATTGAGGATGCAATAGAATTGAAAGCTGGTAAATTCAAATACAACGCTCTACAAATATTATTTATAGTCTTGACAACCGTTTGAGCTACTCTGTCGGTGACTTTTGGAGGCGTTTTAATAAATTTTTGATATTCACGGGAACGCAATGCCTCTCTTAAAAAATGTTGGAAGTCGCAGAAATAATCAAGACAATATTTTTTAGGAGTATGGTTCCACAAATGTGCTGGATTCGATGCAAGCATGATTGCCATAATGCAATTGCACACCATACCTACAAGTGGGTTTTCCTTATAACGCCCAACATCTTGATAAAATCTATCAAATGTAGGCCTTAAATCTTTTGTCATTTTCTTAGCAACATTATGGAGATAGCGGTCTTGCCATACATGTAAATCGAGTAAGGGATCTTCTTGCTTTGTTTGACCGAAGTAATTTCCAAAGTCGCAAACCAGTTTAATGTTTCTAATCAACCGTGGGTTGAAAAAGCGGCTTCCATCCTCTTTACGTATGTAAAAAAGCTCGTATTCTGTATCTCTTTTTACAGATTCAAGATCGACAAAGACCCGATTTACCTCAGGATTTTTTCTTTCACCCGTGAGTTTTAGTGATGGACGTTTTTCTATTGAAGATTTGGTCAGCGCTAAGATCCATTTCCCTAAAACGCCTTCATCAATAGACCTTGAAATCTTGCCTAAATAAAATTCTTGTAGTTCTTTATACTCTTTTGATTGAGTAACACTTTGCATCTGAATTTCATGGAATAAGGCTGTGTACTTATCTAGCTTTTTGGCAGCCTCACCTACAAGAACCATGATTGTTTTAATTCTTTCAAGTGTAGGTTTATCAGTGACATAGGAATATTCGTTCTTATAAAAATCTTTCAAGTATTTTAGGATAACTTTGAACGTATCTCTAACAATATTAACGGTTTGTTCTGCATCCTCTTTATGCAACCAATGCACAGTGAAGTAGCGAGTGTTTTCATCTAGAACTTCTAATTCGTGGCTTTGAGATACTCCGATCTGATGATCGAATTCCAGGTCGGCTATGTTTGAGAGGGTTTCTACAGCGTCTACTAAGGCTTGGGAAGATCCGGTGCTTTTACTATCAGCAGTCATATAGTTACCGCTTTTTAATTGTTTAAGAACGATTAAAAAACTATCTATAACTATTATGACACTTAGTAAATAATAAAACAAAATATTTAAAGTTTGTAGTCCTAGCTCTGAATTAACCACGGAGAGCACGGAGGACACGGAGGAGAACAAAGAACAATTTACAGGATGTACATGATGAAAAATGATAAAAAATTGGGTTCAATAATAAGCTTTTTATTTAACCCAATTTTCTATCCCTTTTTTCTGTTCTTTGTTTTCCTCCGTGTCCTCCGTGCCCTCCGTGGTTAATTTTCGCTAGGACTCAGAAGGTTAAGCGTATTCTAACACTACAAGGGTGGCTTCTACGAAGAGTTCTAAGATAGATTTGCTGGTCGTAGGCAGTGAAACGGTTTGCTCCGTTGTCCGAGACTTGAGAAGGGCGGTTTCCACGCATTAAATGCCCAATAAAGTGCCCATTTCCCTCCATCAAATCGAACCTTAATTTTGCCTTAAAATCTGGGCTTTGCAGCTCAATTTCATCTCCAAGCTTAAAAGTAGAAGCTGGAATCCCTGATACTAAGAATTTTAGATTCTCATGTAAATCGCAAAACAGGACAATTTCACGATTTTTTTCTCTATCATCATCCTCGATAGGATCACCTAATTTAGCAGTCAATTCAATTCCGTGCTGAATTTCTTTAAATGTCCAGGCGCCTACATTCCCGCCTTCAGCGACGAGGGTATGGCAATGATGAGTATCTCCCCAAATAACCCTTAAAGGGTGCTTGCCTCTATCAGCTGCAGGATGAAGTTCTTGTGTGGTTTCAATTGCAGTATAGGCAAAACGGTCAAATGCTCGCACAAGATAACGCTGATTCTCGATAACGCCATCATCCTTGAACGGATAGATTCCATTTCCGATATGATCATCAGACGAATGAATAAGCGCACCTTGAAGCTGAAACGAAAGTTTACTTTTAGCTCTTTTTGAATAGTTTTTTGTTAAATATCCCATCCACAAATCATTTAAGGTAGGCTGTGGTTGATTTCCAGCTTGCAATTCCTTCATTCCTGGATTCAAAGAGGCTCCTAAAAGTGGATGCCAGCTATGTCCCAGTTGATTTAAAAATTTTTCCCATGGAGTGCCATGCAAAGACGGATAAACCAATTGCAATGCTGTTAAAAGATCTCCAATATGATTCGGTGAAGCCCATGCGCTCGCGTAAGGTTCTTTAGGTAATGTTTCTAGCAATCTTTCCCCATAAGCGATCAAATTTGTATCTTTCCAATGCTTTCCTAAGGCTATAGAAGCACCACTGATCCTTGCAATTAGATGGGGAGGAATATCAAATGATGCTTGCGTTCTTAAAGTGAAGTCTAGAAGCCTTTTTAATCCCTCTTCCAATTTTGATTTTGTGTCATTCCCTAAAACAGCATGAAATTGAATAAGGATCCAGTAAAGCGGGGGCAGCAGGTATGCACCAATAAATCGATCCCTGCAATGGGAATATTCATGAACATAGATGGGAAATGCCCCTTCAGCTGTTTGAAAGGATAACATCCGTTCTAAAATCCCTTTTCCTTCTGTGATCGCATCGCCAGTTCGCGAACGCATTAAAGCTAAACTAAAAAGAAGGTTTTCATAAACAGGTATTGTATGATGAATTTCTTCTGGCGTTGCATGCATACAATAATGGACAAGGCCTGTTTGAGAACTCTGCAGTGCTCTTCCAGCCTGAATTGCCAAATCATTGATAAGTTTCCATTCCTCTTTTTCTTCAATACTCATAGACGTAGGCCACCTGCAACCTCAATATTTTGTCCTGTAATATAACCATTTTCTGGTTCTAGTAAGAAAGTGACCACTCTGGCAATTTCCTCCAATCTCCCAGGCCTGTGCATTGGAACCATTGACATATCTTTTGGCATATCTACGGCATTCTCCAACAATCCAGGTGAGACCATATTTACTCGAACATTCTTTGACGCTAATTCTTTTGCTAGCGATCTTGTGAGCAATAAAAGCCCCATCTTTGAAGCTGTGTAGGCAGGACAATAAGTATCCGCCCTTCCTGCTTCTAAACCTACAACTCCAATATTAATGATGCTCCCCTTTTCAGAAATAATCGAGGGAAGTAAAGCATTTGTAAGTGCTGCAGGTGCATTTAAGTTAGTTTGAAAAAGGTCGGCCCATTCTTCTGGTGTGGTTGTCGATGCAGGTTTAACCAAATAGTTGCCGACATTATTGATCAAGCTTTGTGTTTTTGGAAATCTTACAATGTATCTTTCAATAAAGTCTTGAGTATCCTGGATGGTCGAAAAATCCCCCTGAATGGACTCAGCCTTTGCCCCTAATTTTCTTAACCCATTTACAGCTGCCTCAGCTTCCACTTTGCTTGTATTGTAATGGACAACAACTGAGTAACCTTTTGCAGCTAATTGGCCACAAATTTCAGCGCCAAGACGTTTGGCAGCACCCGTTATTAATACCCAGCCCATGGATCACACCTACTTTTTCAAGTTCAATTGCTGCAAACTGAGCCCCAGGAATTCCTAAAGGCTTTTTTACCTTTATCCAGACATTCTCAGCATTTGTTTCGGCCAAAATACGATCTAATACTGCTGAAGCATAGGTCTCAAGCAACTTAAATTCACCACGCTGTGCGGTATCTGTACAAATTTCAGCTAAATGACCGTAGTCGACTGTATCGTGAATCCGATCAGATTCAATGCATTCAGAAAAATCACAAACGATCCTAAGGTCAACAAAGATCGATTGTTGTGATGTTCTCTCGTGCGGATTAACACCAATCACACAAGGAATTTCCAAATGCTCAATGCTTATTGTTCCCAACATATTTTAAATACCACGTTAATAAGTTTCTTCCTGGTTCGATCACCTGCAATTCCAAAGCTTTTGCGGGGCTTACCCATATATAGGCTTGAGCCTCTTCATTGAGGACTACATCTTCTTTTTTCGATTCTGGCGATAGCTCTAGAAGATAGTCATGCGTGATAAAATGACTTTGTCTCCAAAATTCTGGAGAATAAACACAATCTTGCACTGTTGCTAATCTTGGATTAATAACCTTTAAACCAGTTTCCTCTAAAACTTCCCGAATAACCGCCTGGGCTAATGTTTCCCCCAAATCTACTTTTCCACCTGGCAATGACCACATATTTCCCCATTTGTAAGAACGGACCCATAGAGTGTCGCCATCCGGAGCAAATACAAGACCTGCGACGGTTGCCAATGGATAAGGAAACTGTTGATGTACTGTCATTGTTACCCTCCCTGTGCCATAGAGACACCATATTTCAATCCAGTCAGAATGCCATTCTGCGAAGCCGGGGGTGCAATCACATTTGCTATTCCCAGTAAAGATCTCGGAGCATTCGCCATGGCAATTTTAATATCTGCTCGCTGCAACATAGGAAGATCATTGTTGTCATCTCCAGCAGCGATGACTATTCCATGTTCAGGAAATAAAGCTATATAATCCCCTAATGCAAACCCTTTGTTAACTTCTGGATGGGTGGCTTGTGATACAAAACGTCCTTCCTGAAAAGGGTCTTTAATGGGTGGAGCATGCAGACCGATTTCTGTCTCAATTCTATTTGAAATTCTTTCAATGGAGGGATATTCCCCAAAACACTTGACCGATGCAAAACCGTGCAGGTGCAGGTTGTCGAAGGAGTCCATTGCAGTCCAATTTTCATCCAGATGTTTACAACGTGCCATGACATATTTCAGCATTTCTGGGGAAAACCTTTTGGGGCGGTAATAATAGTTGTCATTATCTTCAATTCCTGAGTAAATGACGTAATCTGTCTGTTCCCCTTCGCAGATTTTGTCCATTTTACTAAGAATGCTACTGTCTAAATACTTATGTTTAATAATCTTTTTTGAAGGAACTTCAACTAGGATAGCACCATTCTGAACACTTAAATGGTAGGGGAAATTGAGCCCTTTGAGTGTTAGATGTCCCCAGGTAAAGGTGCGCCCAGTGATAAAGATCATCTCCCATCCCTGCTGATGAAGGGACGTCAGTAATGAGACAACGTCAGGATGAACTGTATGGAGCTCATTCGTCAAAGTTCCATCGATATCTAAAGCAATGATGCCGCGAGCCATAGTGTATAGAGAATTGATTGTTGGAAATTAAAAAATAAATATAAAATGCCAATAATAACACAGGAATTCACAGATGACAAAGTATTTTCAATTCTTTTTGAGCCTTTGCTCCTTTTTAATAGGCGCTCCATTGTTAGCTGCTGTTACTGATCCGGCTAAGTTACCTCCAGGTTTTGATCCCAGTGACAAGCAATTGCCGGCTGACAATAGCAGGTTCATGAGTGAATTCATGTACATGCTTTTTATCCTTGGTTGCTTGATTGGGCTGATGATGTTTTTAAGTTGGTTTGTAAGAAGAATGATGCAAACAAAAGTGAAGCAACTCAATGAATCCAGCAATATCAAAATCACTGAAAGCAGGACATTGGGACCAAAATCGATATTACATCTGATTGAAGTCAACGGGACAGAGATTTTGGTTTCAGAGACCCCAGCGGGTGTAACACTCTTGGCCAAGTTTAAAACCGGCAAGTCCTTCGAAGAAATCCTCGACAAATAAATATAACGATGTCTGCATGCAAAAAAATAACCACGGAGGGCACGGAGAAGAACAGATAAAAATTAGTTTATATAGTAGGTTCTTATTAACCTATTTTTTAATTCTCCTCCGAGCTCTCCGTGTACTCCGTGGTTAATTATTTTGTGGGGACTACTTAGTATTAGCAGCTGTCAAGGTTTGTTAACATTTATGTACATTATTCCTTGTTTGAGGTATGATTTTTCTCAAAATGATTATTGTTAAGGGATAGATTATGAAATTGCTACCACTGTTTTTACTATTAGTGCTTTGCGGTTGTTACACCATGCCGACTGAAGATGATTTTTCCGTTGTTCCAATGATCAACAATAGGGATGTCACCAAAGAGAAGCCGCAATCTGCTGCTCCGCAAATGGGATATTAATATTTAAAATTTATCATGTTATCCTTAAATATTAATCACTTTTGCGACCATATTAAATCCTTAGGTTATGTTTGCCATATTCAGGATCAAACAGGTCAAATTTGCGTTGACCTTCCTGTTCTGGATGGCACGCTTCCCACATTCATCAGAATTTACGACACACAGGATCTTTTTCAAATCATTGTTATCTATCCCATGAAAATCACCGATGGTAGCTTAAACACCGTTTCAAGACTTCTTCATATTCTCAATAAAGAAATTGATCTTCCCGGTTTTTGTTTGGATGAAACTTTAAACATCGTCTTTTATCGGATGGCATTTCCAGCTCTTGATGGACAAATTCATAAAAAGTTGCTTGATACAATGCTGGTCTCTGTGCAAAATCTCAGTACACAGTTCATTCCACCTATAGCTCAGGCTGCAAACGGTTTAATTGACCTAGAAGAGTTATTGAAAAAAGCAAAAGAGAAAAAGAAAGATTTAGAATCATCAGTAGTTTAACTATGCGACCCATTTTTTACGATACAGAGACAACCGGTATTCGCTCAGAAAAAGATCGGATTATCGAAATAGCCGCTTACGATCCTGTCAACAACTTGACATTTGAAAAACTTATCAATCCTGGAATTCCCATTCCAGCAGATGCTACAGCGATCCATAATATCACAAACGAAATGGTTGCTAATTCTCCCAATTTTGCTGTAATAGGAAAAGAGTTTGCAGAATTTTGCCAAGGTGAAGTGGTCTTAATTGCACATAATAACGATACATTCGACCAGTTATTTTTGAACAATGAATTTGCGAGGCACCAAATTGAGATGCCAAAGTGGAAGTTTCTTGACAGCCTTAAGTGGGCTCGTAGGTATCGTAGAGACCTTCCAAGACACACCTTACAATTTTTGAGGGAATGTTACGACATTCCTGCTAATAATGCTCACAGGGCTTTAGACGACGTTATTGTCTTGCATAAAGTATTTACCTACATGACTGATGACATTACTATTGAACAAGTTTTTTCCCTTATCAATAAACCACGCAAGATCCAACACATGCCCTTTGGTAAATATCAGGGACATCCTCTTAAAAATATTCCCAAAGATTATGTTCAGTGGCTATCTGGGAATGGATTTTTTGAGAAAACTGAAAATATGGAGCTCAAAGCTGCATTTGAGCAATTAAATTTACTTCCAACGGCAAGTGTATGAGGATTGCGATTATAGGTTGCGGCTACGTTGGATCGGCAGCTGCAACCTATTTAAAAAGGCAAGGTCATATTGTCACTGTCTCCACGCGCGATCCAAAGAAAGTTGAAACACTGAAATCCATCACTCAAAACGTTATCCTTCTCAAAAGAGATCACCAGAACGAACTAGATCTAGAGCCTATCTTAAAGGATCAAGAGGTTGTTATTATAGCTGTGGCTCCAACGAAAGAAGAAAGTTACTACTCAACTTACTTTAAGACAGCACTTCGAATAGGAGTTTTGGCACCAAATCTTCCCCACTTAAAACAAATTATTTATACAAGCACAACATCAGTTTACGGTGATTGCTGTGGCAGAGAAATTGATGAAAGGGAACCTGTAAAACCTTCGGCCAATAAGGACTCAAAAGTTAATGTGCTAATTGATACTGAGACAATATTTCGAAAGGCTCAATCGAACAAAGTGCAGGTTGCAATTTTGAGGTTGGGAGAAATCATCGGTCCAGGAAGAGAATTAGAAACTAAGCTAAGAAACATGGTGGGAATGCGTTTTGCAGGAACCGGTGAAAATTTCACAAACTTTTCCCCTCTAGAATTAATTGTAAAATCGATCGCTGCACTTATTCGCACAAATTCCAATGGGATTTACAATTGTTGTTCGGAAGAACATGCTCCTCGAAAAGATGTCTATGAAAGAGTCTGTAGATTGCACAATATTCCTCAAGTCGTTTGGGATCCGACGATGCCTCAAAAGCATGGAGGAAATCGCCGTGTTTACAGCTTGAAATTGAATACAATTCTAGAAAGACGCCCCAAAATTTAGTCACAAAGATCAGATAGCACAATTTTGCGTGATCGCCCTTGCTGCTTATTCGCGAATGTTTTGAACACTTTGCGGTTGCGATGTTGTCATCACTGGGCTTCTTGCGGGTCGCACTTCACATTTAGCCATGCCTGTTTCATTTACATGCCGAATAAATTTCTGACGCGTCCAATCATTGATATGAGAACCTGTCTGTAAAAGGATAAAGTGATCATCCCCATAATAGAGTTTTGTATCACTATTGGGCTCTATCGGCAGTGTATAAACCAAAGCTTTATTCTTAAAGGAATCAATTTTCGGAGTATGATCATGTCCTCGCCAAACCATCTTTACTTTATTTTTAACGCTTAAAATCCGTAACGCGTGCTTGGCATCTTCAACAGAAATTTGTCAACTCCTTGTACCTGGAAATCCCATCCGGCTCTCATAGCCCGTAAAAGCTATAGCTCCCCAGTTATAAACTGTAACGTAATCGTCTCTTCTAAAACTGTAAGCATATTCCAAATTTGCAATGATACATGCAGCAAGTTGCATCTGACCCCTACCGGGGTTAAATTCATCCAAGGTCAAATTCATCCTTCTTTTGTTAGGCTTTTTGGTGGGTGTGTTCCCACATTCTTTTAAAGCCTGAACAGGATTGAAGCAGCTGTTCTAAGGTTCCCTCAGCAACTTTGACGCCATGCTCCAGATAAATAATCCTGTCAGCATCTTCGATTGTGGTTAAACGGTGAGCAATGATAATCTGGGTTACTTTTCCTTTCAGTTCATGCATCGCTGATTTAATCCTAGCTTCGCTAAGATTATCTAATGAGGATGTAGCTTCATCCAAAACCAAGATAGGAGCTTTTTTAACTAATGCTCTTGCTATCGCAAGGCGTTGTTGCTGACCTCCCGAGAGATTGCTGCCGGCAACATTAAGCTCCGTATCGTAACCTTGCGGAAGCTGAGTAATAAACTCATCAGCATAAGCTCTGATTGCAGCTTGCTGGATCTCTTCTTTGGAAAATAGCCTTCCAAAGGCTATGTTAGATGAAACAGAGTCCAGGAATAAGAAAGGCTTTTGGGGAACAAAAGCAATCTGTTCCCTTAATGAATGTTGAGTAAATTTCCTGATTGACTTGCCGTCAATTAGGATCTCTCCTTTTTGAGGCTCATACAGTCTTGGTAAAAGTTGAACAATCGTTGACTTGCCAGATCCTGTTGGACCCACCAATGCAATGGTCTCCCCTTTTTTGACTTTAAAGGAAACACCTTTCAATACCCAATCGTCTCCATATTTGAACCAAACATCTTTAAACTCTATCTCGTTTTCAAACTTTTGAAGCGGCTCAGCGCTCGGTTCATCTTGAATCTGAGGAAGCAGGCTCATCACTTCTGCCATTCTTTCAGCTGCTGCAACCCCACGTTGAATGTGGCTATTTTCCTCTGCAAACTTTTTAATCGGTTCATAGAAAACATAAAGAAGGCCACAGTAAAACAACACTTCTGAAACGCTCATCTGCAAAATATAAAGACCATATACAAGAGCTGTTGCCAAAAAGAACATTCCAATCGTGTGAACAATCGGACGGGTTGACACATCATATCTAGCGCTTCTTTGCTCCAAGTGTGCCATTTGAGAATTCAACTCTATGTATTTTTTTAGAGAAAATTTCTCCATCGCAAAAACTTTTACGGTCTGAATTCCGCTGATAAAATCAAGAAGCACAGAAGCAAAACGTTCTTGGTTTTGTTGAATCTGCTTTGAAATTCTTTTAACTCTTCTCGCTAGCAGAAAAATGGGGATCAAAATTAAGGGAAATCCTACAAAAATCACTAATGTCAAACGCCAAGATGTCAAGAAACAGATCACAAGAGTCGTAGTAACTGTGAAAGGTGTCGAGAAATAATTGACCAAACAAGCGTTAACAGCCTCCGCAATCATCGCTGAGTCACTCATCACACGCGATGAAAGTGTGCCAATATTATATTGCTGATAAAAGGACATAGGCTGCGACTGAATATGCTCAAAGAATTGCTGGCGTAAATCGCGGCTAACTCGAATGGCCACAAGCCGCGTCAAAAAACGATGGCTAAAGAGCGTGATCGCCTTAAACAGTGCAACGATAGCGATAAACCCCGCTAATGCCAGTAAGTTTTTCGACACAGGAATCCAACTATCGACTGCAGCCAACAACCGGCCTATGAAGTCATTTTTCTTCACTGTAGTTATGTATAGATTTGCATCCGCTTTTGTAATTGGAGCATCAGGTGTAGGAGCTATCACTCTCCAACGCTCTTCAACCTGTTCTAATGTCAAGGAATCTGATATGACAATCTTTCCTTCTTTGACTGGAGCAAATAGCTCGAAGAAATCTGGGCCTTTCTGTGTGATCACTCCTAGCGCAAATATTTCCAATTGGTTGGCAAAGGTGACCAAACACATTGCAATAAGGGTAAAGGCGATCAGCAACCGATGGCCATGGGCAAAAGCTGAACGGAATAATGTTCTCATGCTAAGCTGAAGCTTGTTTAAAGCTACCCATTCTGCGGAATTTGTTGTAACGCTGATGGAGCAAGATCTCTTTTGGAATCTTCTCTAACATACGGCAATTTTCTATCACGAACTGCTTGACATTTGAGTAAACTACCTGCGGATCGTGATGTGCTCCCCCTAAAGGCTCATTAATAACAGCGTCAATGATTCCCATTTCCAGCAAATGTTCTGAGTTAAGTTTTAAAGCTGAAGCTGCGTCAGCTTTTCGTGCAGCATCCTTCCAAAGGATTGAAGCGCATCCTTCTGGTGAGATAACCGAGTAATAGGAATGCTCCAACATTCCGATCACATCTCCTACTCCGATCCCAATCGCACCACCGGAACATCCCTCTCCAATAATCACAACAATAACTGGAGTCGACACGCGCGCCATTTCTTTTAAGTTATTTGCAATCGCCCAGCTTTGACCTCTCTCCTCCGCTTCCAAGGTTGGATTAGCTCCTGAAGTGTCAATTAAGGATACGATAGGAAGGTTAAACTTTTCCGCTAACTTCATTAAACGGAGAGCTTTTCGGTATCCTTCTGGATTCATCATTCCAAAGTTGCGGTACATCCTGGTTTCGGTATCGTTCCCTCTCTCCTGACCAATGATCACACAACGCAAATCTCCAATTCGCGCAATGCCACCGACTAACGAGTGATCATCCCCGTATAAGCGATCCCCAAACAATTCTTGAAAACTGTCGCAAATATTTTTGATGTAATCCATCGAATGAGGGCGCGAGGAGTGACGGCAAATAAGCACCCTTTCCCATGGCGTAAGTTCGGAATAAACTTTTTCCTTTAGCTGTTCCAATTTTTGTTCAAGCTTGCGAACTTCCGTTTGAAATAACGGATTGCCCTGGATCTGCTTCTTAAGGTGATCTATGGTTTTTATGTATTCATAAATCTGTTTTTCATGAGGCAAAGTATCCAAAATAAAAACTCCTTATTAATATAAATAGAGGACTATCTTTTTACTTCTTTACCAGGGAGCTGAGCTTCGCGGAAATCTTTGACAAGTTCGATTGTGGTAGGCTTTGTGATGACTATAGCAAATACTTCTTCGATATCTTCAGTGGACATTCTCACACATCCGTCGCTTTCATATTTTCCCAAGCTTGCCCGATCTTCAATTAACTGCCCCTTCGCATCGGGCACCCAAGGCACTCCATGGATCCCAAATCCTTTGGCGGGTGCCGTACAACAAGCAACTTCTTGGTCAAAAGGAATCCATCGTGATCCAAAAATCGTGATCATTTCCGTTTTTTTCCCTTGATGATATCCCATAACCTTAGGCTTGTAAATCGCGATCTTATTCCCCAAAGTGTACTTTCCAAGGGGTGTTAACAAGCCAGAAACTTTTGAGCTATCTTGTCTTCCTAACCCTACTTTGTAGGTTTTTATGAGATATCTATCATTTGTAGAGGTATCCAAGCCATAAAACCACATTTTGCAGCGGGAAGTGTCGATCAATAAGTAAAAACTGACCGGCTTCTCTTTTCTGATGACATTAAACCTGTCCCCTTCAGCGATCTCTTGATCAAAGTAATCAGGTTTGCCTCTTAAGCTACGCGCGATAAAGTGGCGAGATGTCTCATAAAAAGAGGCATAGTCTGAAAGCCATGCAGGACGACCCTTTTGCCAATCCACCCTGCTCTTGTAGGTAATAGTCTCAATTAAAGGGAATTTTGAATCTTTTCTAAACAATTCATCGATCCGATCTACATCGGGTAAGTCCTCTGCCAACGGCGGAGGGTTAGTTTGTAAAGAATTTGTTGTCAATTGACGGCTTGGAGGAAGTGGGAGGGGTAAAGGCTCTGGCACTGGGATCGGAGCTGGAGGAGTTTTTGGAGGTGCAACTGACACTTTAGTGACAACACGGACTTCATTTTGCAATTCCACTTCCTGAGGAGCTTTGGCAGCGGCTTGCAAAGAGTATGCAGGCGCGGGGGTTTTCTCCCCCTTAAAGAAGAAGGCTATGCCTATTGCGCCGAGTAAAAAAACTGCTGTAAAAGCCAAAATTTTTGGAAATGACATAAAAAACAAAACCGCTACGTTGCGAATTATCTAATATAAACGCAGTTTCTTATTTTGCCAAGCTAAATTAAATCTTCTAATTTACTTAGGTTCAATAGTTAAGGAAAATCTTAGAGGATTGGACTCAAAAGATCCCCGATGAACCTTTTTAATTAGATGCTTGGTCCACGTGACTATTGAGCTTCAACTTCGATGAGTTTACGCATCTTCTTACCTGGCGTAAACTTAACGGCATTGCGAGCTGGAATCAAGATGGGTACTGAAGCATTTTTCGGGTTACGGCCGATTTTTTGCTTTCTAACAACAACTTCAAATACACCAAAATCGCGAAACTCTAAGCGGTCGCCTGACGCTAAGCTATCGGTCATTTTATCCAAAAAAGATTGGATAACATGACGCACATCATTTGGATGTAAGCCTCTTTCTTGAGAAATCGAATTAATCAATTTCTTTTTTGTCATTGTCTGTTTCTTCGTGAGGGTCGCCATAGGTTAGAACTCCTTTGTAATTTAGTGATGCAATCTCAATGCTGCTATACCTTGCATTGTTCGATCGAGGACATGGCTTTGTCAGACCGGTAAGACATTGTCATATCCTCTTGATTTTCAAGCAAGTGTTTTTTAACAACCTTTTATTTTTTTGGCCCCGCCATTTTAACGTAAACCGATAAGGCTGTTTCCTGCTTAAAAACCCGCGCGGTCAACTTCCTGCCGCAAAAAACAATCATATGCAATATGATTTTGGTTTCAAGAATATTCTTTACTACCTTTAGAGAAAGTTAACTGACTTAGAGAAAGTTGTCTAGGGAATAATAGATTAAATTTTTTTTCACAGGTGCATTTTTCATTGTCATTTTCTGTATTCACACTCTCAAAAAGTTAGGTTTTGGCTTATGATTTGGAAATTTGAAGCAAAAATTTATTTTTTTTGCCAACTCCAATCAAAGATAAGCGTTGATTGATCAAATCTGTAGCCTGCAAGGCGTAGTTTTCGTCCTTTACAACTTTATTGTTCAAGTAGAGCCCACCATTTTTAACCAAACGTTTGGCTTCCCCTTTGCTAGGCTGGATTCCTAATTTCACAATCAGGTCAGTGAGTTTCATTTTATCAAATTCATCCTCAGCAATATCATAGCAGGGAATTTCTTTTGATAAAGCTTCAAGAGTTGCAAGGTCTAATTTTGTCTCGGAACCTGGTGCTGCGGCTTGTGTGACCCTTTGAGCTTGTTTTAGGCCCTCTTCACCGTGGACAATACGTGTAACTTCTTCTGCTAAACGCTTTTGAGCCGTGTTTGGATTATATGCTGGCGATTGCATTTGTTCAGCATAGGAAGAAATTTCACTCATCTCCATGAATGTCAATAGCCGCATAAAACCGATCACATCGGAATCAGACACTCGATAGAAATACTGATAGAATTCATAGGGAGAAAGCTTTTCAGAACTAAGCCAAATGGCACCTTTTTCAGATTTACCAAACTTTTGCCCATCGCTTCTTTTCAAAAGTGGGAAAGTTAATCCATAAGCCTGCTCCCCTTCTACTTTACGGATAAGATCGATTCCCGCAGTAATATTCCCCCACTGATCGCTGCCCCCGATTTGCACATTAACATTATGTGCCTTCCATAGATGTAGGAAGTCATAACTTTGCAGAAGCTGATAACTAAATTCAGTAAAGCTCATTCCCTCTTCAGAGTTTAAGCGGGATTTAACACTATCTTTAGCAAGCATAACTCCCACACGGAAATTTTTGCCGACGTCCCTAAGAAAATCGATGAATGAAAAGTGTTTAAACCAATCGAAATTATTCAGCAAAAGAGGTTTGTGAGAAGGATGGTTAAAATCAAGGACAGCTTCAAGATTCTTTTTAATCCCTTGGACGTTATTCTGAATTGTCGCTTCATCTAATAAATTACGTTCGGAGCTTTTTCCTGAAGGGTCGCCAATCATTCCCGTAGCACCCCCTACGATTGCAACCGGAGTATGGCCACATTTTTGGAACCAAGCAAGTCCAATGATAGGAACAAGGTGTCCTACATGGAGGCTGTCTCCTGTAGGATCAAATCCACAATAAACTGTGAGAGGCTTGTTTGCCATTTCTCGCAGATCATCGCTCGTCATTGCTTCGATAAAACCTCTTTCAGCCAGAATATCGATTACATTTCTCATAATTACCCCAATTCATTCGTGACAAACATTTTGCACTATAATCAGCTCTATTGCAAGCCTAACTTGTATTAAATAATTTTTTGATCTAGATTGAAGTTTGTAAGAAGGAGGCACCAATGAGTGTCAAAACTAATCACAAAGCAAAGACAGTTAATGTTAATACCACAGGACGTCATGGAGTCCCAAAATCCTTAGCTGAGATCGATAAGCATTTTAAGTTATGGAGTGCTTCGAAAATGAAGACTAAGCTTAATCTCAGGTCGAAATTCATTCAACCTATTGCAGATGAAGGAACTTACGCAAGGCAAGCCTTAAAAAAACTGCAAGAATTCGGGAAAGTGATTAAGCAGAAAGTCCATAGGTAAAAGAACCAAAGAAAATGCTGAAAAAAATAAAGTCTGTAAAGTCCTAGAAAGGATTGTCCTCGTCTAATTTTGTGACTTTGATTTTAAAATGCTTTTGCAAATGATCTCCCAAAGCGTAAGGGCCGATTTTTTCCGTTGCTGAATGGCCTAAGGCACAGAAGTTTATCCCCTCTTCAATGGCAATGTGCCAGACAGGTTCATCAAAGCTTCCCGTAATGAAAGCATCCACCCCTGCGTTAGCTGCATCAGTAATTTGGCGGTGAGCACCGCCAGAAATTAAAGCTGCTGATGAAATCGACTTTTTACCTTTCATGGCAATATGAGCTTGATGGCCATAATACTTTTCTAGTTTTTTCACAAACTGTGCTTGAGGAATGGGATCGAAAGTCCCTTTAACACCAAGAGCAACACTTCCCATTGGATAAAAAGGTTCAAGGTTTTTCCATCCTAAATCTTTTGCTGCTCGCCAGTTATTTCCAAATTCTGTATGTGCATCTAAAGGGAGATGATAAGCGAGCAGGCTTATATTATGATCGAGCAAGGTCTTGATTTTAGTCTTTTTTGTGCCGATAATAGGATATGAATCCTTATTCCAGAAAATACCATGGTGAACTAGCAATGCCTGGACATTAAGTTCTGCTGCCTTTTCAATTGTTTCTACGCTTGCAGAAACTCCAACAGCGAGATGTTTGATTTCATCAGCACCTTCCACTTGCAGACCATTGGGACAAAAATCTTGGAAAAGCTGTGGCTGTAAAAGTTCAGATAAGTAGGCAAGCAATTTGGAACGGGAAACCATGATTTCTCCTTAATTTATTGGCTAATCATCTCAGGAATGGTAAATTATGGGCAATCAAGGAGATTCCGGTGCACAAAAATTATCGCGATTATTATTGGAAAAATGGTTATCCCTATGGTTTAGAAGTTGAAAAAGGTGACTTAAAAGGTATTACTTTTAAGATTGTAACCGACCCTTATTGGAAAAGAGTGACTATTGAAAGGTATGTGGATGGGAAGTTTGTCCGCTTAGACTACGATTCTCAACTTTTAGATTTTCGAAAATTAAAACCCGAAAACCAATCACAATGGCAGCGTGAAACATTGGAAGAAGGTCCTGACAGAATTGTGAGCTTGATTCGTGACCAGGATGACCGCGTGATCTTGAAAGAAGAATTAAAATTTCAGGGAGATCTATGTCGTGAATGCTTAGTCAGCACCCCAAATAACCAACAGATTTCAGTACACCGTATGTTTTATAAGTTGTTGCAGGAAACTTTCGATGGAGTGGTCTTGTATGACAATAACGAAAAAGTGGTGATGAAAAAAAGTTATGCCTTTGATGAAACAGTGCAAGAGTTTACGGAAATGCTGAAAGAGGAGTGGGATTTCACACATGCCTAAGTTGAAATGCAAAGGAAAGGAGTTTATTGTCCCATCAGGCAGTGAACTTTTGGAACTCGCCCGAAAGAATCCTGAAATCCCCTTAAAATTTGGCTGCACCCGAGGCGAATGTGGTGTCTGTGCAGTTAAAGTCCTATCTGGTTCCCAAAACCTAACAAAACAAAGCTTCCAAGAACTTGAGACCCTATCCAAAAAATCCCTTGGTCCAGGCTACCGCCTCGCTTGTCAATGCGCTCTCAATGGCGATGTTGAATTCGAATGATTTTGTAACGTAGACTTTAGTCTACGTTACAAATGTTATACTTCTAATAGCCTCTGTCGTGGGTGAGGATGTCGAATTCTTTTTTGCTCACAAGGCGGCCTTCGAAATAGTACTCGCTCTTGGCGTTATCACCGACGTAGGTGTTCGATTGACCGTGTTTTTGTCCATTCACATATTCTGATTCAGAAATACGGTCTGTTCCATCGCGATAGCGAACTTCTATTCCATGCTTCGCACCGTTGAAGTAAGTGCTTTCAGCGGCTTTCTCGCCATTATGAAATTCAACTGTTGGTCCGTGCTGAACTCCACCCGTCCATTGCTCCACCGTCGCAGGAGATCCATCTGGATTAAATGTACGCCTCAAACCCTCCGTCACACCCTCAGAATATGGAACGATTTCACTTGGCAACCCATTTGGATGATAAGATGTTCTAGATACAGTGACACCTTCTTGAACAGTATCTGAGGCTTGCAGTTGCCCATAACGGTCTCTGAAAGTCCTAATCCCATTCCCATTGTCAACTTGTGATTCAAGCTGATTTTGCCTGTTATAGTACTGTCCGTTAACTAATACATCTTTTTTATACTCTTCAACAGCTTGTGGATTTCCTCCATCAAACCATATTGTGACCTGCTTTGTCCCACGTGTTCCATAAACAGTTTGTTCTTTTGGTGCACCGGATGAATAATTTGTTAGCCGACGTACACAATTCCCTCGCTCATAGGTCTCATAAGTTTCAATTTGGGAACTATGTGGAAATGTATAAGTGCATTGACCTTCTTGAACACCATTTTCGAAATTCTTTTCTACAACAACGCCGTTCTTCAAAGTGGAAACAACTTTTCCCGATTGGCCTCTGGCATTCCAATCTTCTTGTGGAACATCCACTCCATATTTATGAACATAACTTTCTTGTACAACATCTTCAGGCTCGTAGTACCTCTGCTCTTGACAGGAAACAACGAGGAGCACTAACGGTGCAAGTAAGAACATAAAACGACGCATAATTACCTCAATGCTAAACTGTTAAAACTTTATCCTCCGGGGACACTTATGCCCAAGCTCTGTGCAGTCGCTGTGATTAGACGGGAATGTTCCGCATCTGCAGCTTCTTGTGAGAGGGTTTTATTTTTATCCCTATATACAAAATGGAGTGTCACATTCTTTTTCGCATGACCTAATTTCTCATTCCGATAGATATCCAGTAAAGAAACTTCTTCAAGCAATGATGATTTTTTTGATCGAATGATATTCATGATATGTTCGTAAGAAGCAGAATCATCCAGAGTTAATGTCCAATCCCGGGTGGTACAAGGATATTGTGGAATTGGAACCATCCGATGTTCTGTTTTTTGCAATGGAAACAGATCATGCAGGTTGATCTCAGCAAAATAGATCCTATGTGGCACATCCAAGCGTCTTTGAACAACAGGATGTATTTCTCCCAAAGATCCTATTCTGATATCTCCGGAATAAATGGTTGCTTGCCTGCCTGGATGAAAAATTTCAAAAGGCGAAGGTGCGAAGCGATATTTTTCTATTCCTATTCCTGCAAGGAGATTCTCTATAATTCCTTTCAAATCATAAAAATCCACTGAGCGAGGCATGGGGTCCCAATAAGAAGGTGTTGCATTTCCCATCAAAACTATACCTACAACTGATTGCTCTTTGTAACCGCCTTCACTTTTGAAATGAATTCTTCCAGTTTCAAACCCGTGAATGTTTGGATTGTCATGATCGAAATTGTACTTCACAACGTCCAGCATTCCTGGCAACAAGCTTTCACGCAAAATCGATTGCTCTTCTGAAATCGGATTAAGCACTTTGACCATTGCATCTGTAGGTGAAGGATCTTCTTTAACAATAGACAAAAGCTTTGGACCGATCAAATCGCAGGTTAAGAACTCTTGTAAGCCATTTCCAACTAATTGTGAGCGAACTTTTCGCTCGAATAAAAAGATGGGTGCATGGGGCAAAGATGATGAATGATATAGGGAGGGTGTGTCAGGTATTTGATCAGGGCTACAAAAGCGTGCAACTTCTCCTACGAGATCAATTTCGGATGAAATGTCAGCTCTGTCAGTCGGTATCCTGACGTGGAAATTGTCTTTGCCGTCAAAACGGCTGTGAAAACCTAAAGAGTGGAAAAGTGACTCTACCTCTCCAACACCTAATTTCGTTCCTAAAAGATGATTGATTCTACTCAATCTGCAGTCTATCGCCTTTTGATGGAACTCTCCATATTTCTGATCAATCATACCACCACAAACGGTACCTCCAGCAAGCTCTTCAATAAGTGCAGCAGCTCTGTCAAGTGCTACAGGAACTTTATTTGGGTCTGCTTGCTTTTCAAAACGTTTAGAAGCATCTGTTGAAAGACCAAGCTTTTTGCTTGTCTTTCGGATGCTTATCGGATTGAAGTAGGCCGATTCCAAAGCAACGGTGGTGGTATTGTCAATTACCTCTGATTCCTGCCCTCCCATAACCCCAGCAATAGCTATCGGTTTTTGAGAGTCACAGATCATCAACATATCAGTGGTAAGATCTCTTCCCTTGCTGTCAAGGGTCACAAATTTTTCCCCTTGAACAGCCCTGCGAACAATAATTTGCTGTCCGTTTATTCTGTCATAGTCAAAGGCATGAAGAGGCTGTCCCATTTCAAGAAAGACATAGTTAGTGATATCCACAACATTATTGATTGGGCGAATTCCCGAAAGTGTCAACCTTTTTTGAAGCCATTCAGGGGAAGGGCCAACTTTTACATTTTCAATGACTCTTGCGCCATAACGTGGGCAGTTGTTCGTATCTTCAATTTTAACTTTTAATTTGCTGTGAGTTGACTGTGAAGAACTTTCTTTTAATTCTATCAACGGACGTTTAATAGGAGCTCCAGTCGCAGCAGAAAGTTCTTGTGCAATACCTAAAAGGCAGCTGCAGTAGCCAAGATTGGGTGTAATTGCTACATCAAAAACGATGTCTGAATACATTTCAGCAAGGTCTGCACCCTCTTTCATTTGCTCGGCAAATTCAATGATCCCTTCAGAATTTTTTCCTAAACCCAGTTCATCTGCAGCACAAAGCATTCCGCTGGATTCAACGCCTCTAATTTTTCCTTTTTTGATTTTAAAAGGCTTTCCATCTTGGTCCAATACGGTCGCACCCGCCAATGCAAGAGCTGTCTTCAATCCAGGACGGCAATTTGACGCCCCGCAGACAACTGTGTGAGTTTCCACTCCATCAGTCACGGTGGCTATACATAATTTGTCAGCATTAGGATGTTTTTGGACTTCAAGAACCTTGGCTACAACAACCCCTGAAAAACCGGGCGAAACTTTTTCAACCCCTTCAACTTCTAAACCCGCCATAGTCAGGGTTTTAGCAAGGGCATTCGGAGAAAGGTTTATATCAATATAATCTTGAAGCCAGGAAAGTGGAAATTTCATAAGTTTTATCTATTTTTTGTAAATGAATAGCACTAGTTTACCGAAAACAGAATAGAAGACAAGGAGAAGGAAGATGAAGGATGAAGGATGAAGGATGAAGGATGAAGACAGAAGTCAGAAGTCAGGTTTAAACTTTAGTATATCATAATACTACGAAAAACTTATTCCAATACAGATTTTTAACTTCAATCTTCTGACTTCTGTCTTCTGTCTTCCTCCTTCATCCTTGTCTTCTGAAGTAAAGCTTGAACTCCAGCATATTTTTTATTATAATGCTGCGAAAATCTTATTCTGAATTCTGAATTCAAAAAAATTAGGAGAAATCATGACTAAAGAAAGAACACTTTCTATCATAAAGCCTGATGCTGTTGGAAGCAACCATATCGGTAACATTATCGCCCGCTTTGAAAAGAGTGGTTTAAAGGTTGTGGCAGCGAGAATGGTCCATCTCTCAGAAAAGCAAGCCCAAGAATTTTATGCCGTCCACAAAGAGCGCCCTTTTTTCAAAGACCTCGTCTCTTTCATGATTACTGGCCCTGTCATGGTGATGGTTTTAGAAGGGGATAACGCTATCTCTAAAAATCGCGACATTATGGGAGCAACCGATCCTAAAAAAGCTGCTCCAGGTAGCATCCGTGCAGATTTTGCAACTTCCATTGATGAAAACGCAGTTCATGGTTCAGATGCTCCAGAAACAGCTAAAAAAGAAATCTCTTTCTTTTTTAAAGACGCTGAAATCTGCCCAAGAACTCGATAACGTGCTTTTGATGGTCGATAATCACGATTCATTTACCTATAATCTTGTCCATGCCTTTGAAATGTTAGGGGTGCTTGTCAAGGTTGTAGGTAATAATGAAATCACTGTTCAGGAATGCAAAGATTTACAGCCGAAATGGATCGTGATCAGCCCAGGCCCTGGGAATCCCTCTGAAGCTGGGTTTTCTAGAGAATTGATAGCTTCTATTAAAGAGATCCCCATTTTAGGAGTTTGTTTAGGGCATCAAGCTATTGCAGAAGTGTTTGGCGGAAAAGTTGTCAAAGCAAAAAGACCTCTTCATGGTTTCTTGAGTGAGATATCTCATAATGGAGAGGGGCTTTTTAAAGAAATCCCAAATCCATTTCGAGTTGTTAGATATCATTCGTTAATAGTTGATGAGAATATTCCAAGTTGCTTACAAGTGACAGCTCGCTCTCAAAATGGCGAAGTGATGGGGATCAGGCATAAACAGCTAAATATTGAAGGGGTGCAGTTTCATCCAGAAGCATTGTTGACAGAATATGGAATGACCCTTCTAAACAATTTTTTAAACCGAAAGGATCACAATTATGTTAAAGAAAGCCTTTTTTACATTGATCGCAGTCATTTGCCCTCTACTCTTATCCGCTGAAGTAGAACAAACTTTATCAATTATTAAGCCTGATGGAGTTGCATCTCATCATATCGGTGACATTATTTCTATCTTCGAAAAAAATAATATGAAGATTGTAGGACTGAAATTAGTGAAGTTAACTCCAGAACAAGCTGGAAAGTTTTACGAAGTTCATAAAGAGCGTCCCTTTTATAATGATTTGGTAAACTATATGAGCTCAGGTCCTGTAGTCTTAATGGTCCTCGAAGGCGACAATGCTGTTGCAAAAAACAGAGAATTGATGGGTGCGACCGATCCAAAAAATGCTGCACCTGGAACTATAAGAGCCTTATATGCAAAATCCAAAGGTGAAAATGCTGTTCATGGTTCCGATTCTTTGGAAAATGCTAAGAACGAGATCGCTTTCTTTTTCCAAACCTCTGAGATTCAAGGAAAATAGAATTGAAGGACAATAGGGAACTTCCCTATTGTCCTTTGTAAATTTTATTTACAATAATTCCTTATCTGATACGTTACCAATCAAGAACTTGTATATTAGAAATCATGCAGAAAAACCCAAACGACTAATGGAAACTTTCAAACGCGCCGTCATAAGTGCTTATGGAGGACCAGAGGTCCTAAAAATTGTCGAAGACCGAAAAGGCCAGCCCACCACTGGCCTTTTGGGGATTCGTGTCCTAGGTTCTGGAGTAGCGTTTGGGGATGTGCTGAAGCGAGAAGGTAAAATGCCTTCTATGCCTTCACTCCCCTACACACCAGGCTATGATTTTATTGGAAGAGTGGAGTTTGTTGGACCTGATTCCCAATATAGTATAGGACAAAAAGTTGCTGGGCTAGTACCTAATGGCGCTAATACAGAATATATTCTTGTAAAAGAAAAATATATCATCCCTGTAGATGATTCTGTTGATACTGCTGAAGGTGTAGCAACTTGCTTAAACTATGTGACTGCATGGCAGATGCTGACGCGAGTCGCAAAAGCACAACCTGGGGAAAGACTTCTAATCCATGGAGCCGGCGGAGGCGTAGGTACGGCTCTCATGCAGCTTGGAAAGTTATTAGGGCTCGAGATGTATGGAACAGCTTCAAAAGGCAAGCATGAGATTTTGAAGCAACATAATACCCAGCCTATAGATTATAAAAGCGAAGATTTCGTCAAAGTTGTAAACGAACTTCCAAATCCTGGAGTCGATATAGTCATCGATGGAATTGGAGGAAAAACTTTGGGAAGGTCTTATGAAGCTTTGCGTAAAAATGGAAGATTGATTTCGTATGGAATTTCTGCTTCTACAGGAAGCGAGGCTTTAGTCGCCTACGGTACCTTCGCTCGCCTTTTTTGGTATTGGATGAAACCTGATAGCAGAAAAGCCTTTTTTTATATTGTTGTTCCTAATATTGCCGCAAAAATGAGTCCTGTGACAAAGTCTAGCAACAATGAAGAAGTGAGAGAAGATTTGAAGTTGATGTTTCAGTATTTAAAAGAAAAAAAGATTCACCCAATTGTCGGAGCAACCTTTTCTTTAAGACAAATTGTGGAGGCGCATCGGGCAATCGATAACGCCTCTGTACCTGGTAAAATTGTTCTTATGAATTAAAAAAAGAGTTTTCAAGAAGAATAGGCTGCTGCTGTTCTCTCTGACTTTTTGCAAAGATATAGACGTAGACTCCAATAGAGATAGCTAAATAAAGGGTGATCATCATCCAATTAAAGTCAGCGGTAGCTCCAAAGTGATAAGTTGCAATGTAGATGGGAACGATTGCAAAGAGCCAAATGGATACAGCACTTGTCCACATGACGACTTTTGTAGCTCCAGTAGCGGTAAGTACTCCAACCATCACCCAGTTGACTCCATCGAAGAAAAAGGCAACCCAAATCAAAAATAGAGTGCTCATAAGTACACTATAGAGATGGGGATCAAGTTCGCTATTGTTAAAGAAGAGATGGATCAATGCGTCCGGGAAAAAAACAAAAGGTATTGCTAGCCCACCTAAAAAGAGCATCATAAGTTTTATTCCTGAAAGGATGACTCCCCATATTTTTTCAGGATTCCCTGCTCCAATCATATTAGAGGCTATAGCTACTACAGCTTTGCTGAGGGCTTCACATACAAAAGCAAAGAGGATAAAGCAGCTTGACGCGATAGTAGCAACAACTAGGTGTTCTTTGCTCAGGGCAGTCATTAAACGCATGTAGATTGTCCATGCAAAGATTTCGTTCGCAAAAGCCATGGCGCTAGGCAGTCCTAGGCGTAACCCTTCTTTAAAAATTTTAAAATTAAAACTATAGTCATTTGTTCCATACGATTCTTGGTGATCTTTTCTAAGGAATAGCTTGAACAGGATAATCACTTGAATCGACTGGGCAATTCCAGTCGCAAGAGCAGATCCCATTGTGCCTAAGCTGGGGACTAGGTCTGCAAAACCAAATATTAGCAAAGGGTTCAAGATAATATTGACAAGGTTACTGCATACAGTGGTCCAAGTAACAATTTTGACGTCTCCGCGAGCGATAAAGAAAGCCGACAATGCAGTGGCAAAAGGGTACATTCCGCCGAAGACCATGATTGTCCTAAAATATTCGATTCCTTCCCTTTCATATCCAGGCTGGGTATAGGTCCAAGGGGGCATCCAAAATGCTAAGAAGATAAAGGCAATCGAAGCGATGACAGAAAACCAAACCATCTGCCAAACAGGCTGACCAATATTCTTGTGATCCCCTGCGCCGTTGTTTTGGCCAACAAAGACCTCAGCAATCTGGGTAATCGCCATGGAGAAGGCAATAAATAGCCAAGCGACCATTGCTGCATTGACGGCAGCGGTCATGGAATTGATCGATAGTTGAGCTAGAAAAATCCTATCGACGAAATACATAATGGACCCAGAGGCAAGAGAAAGAACGAGTGGCCAGGTTACCTGCCAAAGTTCTTTCACCGTCCCTTTTGGTTGGCCGGTAAAAGCTGAAGACATAGTTTTTTTAATCTCAATAATTTTAAAACTATTGTATATCAAAATTTAATAAAAATCAAGTGATTTAGAGTCATGTTTTACACTAAATAGAGGTAAAATTAAATTAATTATTATATAAATGAAGGAGATCTAGATAAAGTCTAGCAGGTCGCGGACGGAGCGGACAAAGCGGACACAGCGGACGAAGCGGACGAAGCAGGCGTTTTAAAGCATGCTTCGTAGCTTTTCCGCAGGCGTGGAGTAGCTTAGTAGAGCAGAATGAGGACGTTTTAGGGTAAGCTTCGTCCGCTAAGTCCGCTTTGTCCGCCGTCTGGGCCGTCTGGGTTGATTAAAGCTTAAAGTCAGTGCCGAGGTAAGAGCGACGAACCTCTTCGTCGTTGACAAGCTCTTGAACTGTGCCTGACCGGATCGCTTTTCCTTCACAAACGAGGTAGCTTCGGTCTACAAATGAAAAAATCTCGCGAGCGTTATGATCCGTTATCAAAATGCTAATATTCTTCTTCGACAAAAGCCTTACAAGCTCTTTCACTTCATGGACAGAGATAGGATCGATGTTGGCGAATGGCTCATCCAACAAGAGAAACGTTGGATTTGTAACCATCGCACGGGTAATTTCAAGGCGTCTTCGTTCCCCACCCGATAATGTTGCCGCTATCTTTTTAGCATGCTTTGTTAGATGAAGTTCCGCCAAAAGTTCTTCCAGTCTCTGCTTCCGTTGAGCTTTTGTCATTGGAAGACTTTCCAAAATACACATGATGTTGTTTTCAACAGAAAGCTGCCTAAAAACTGAAGGCTCTTGAGCTAAGTAGCCCATGCCCATTCGAGCTCTTTCATGGACCGGAGCTTTGGTCACATTCTGATGATTGAAAAGAACCTGACCTCCGTCAGGGCGGATAAGCCCCACAGTCATGTAAAAAGCGGTAGTTTTTCCGGCACCATTAGGACCTAGTAGCCCAACAATTTCTCCCTGTTTAACCTTAAAGGAAAGTCCATCAACAACTTTACGGCCTCCATAAACTTTGATAAGGTTTGAAACATCTAAACAAATGGCTTCCTGTGGTGGGTGCTGCATATTTTACCTTTAGCTATCAAACCTAAAATGGTTTTTAATTTGTTGCAACTCATGCTCAACAAGGTTGAAACGAACATCTCCCTGGCCAGTAATGGAATCTTTTCCAGTTAACTCATTGCGTTTAATTTTTAGGCCAGGAGCACTTACTTCAAAGTGATTGGCTTTATCAAAGAGAAGAACTCTTGGACATTGTTTGCCCGAGTACAAATTGATCTCTTTGGTCATGAAATTATATTCAGCATGATCTGCAAGGGCATATTGAAGTTGGTTACCTGAAGGATTTTCCTCTGAAGAAACGTATCTGTTCAAAATATGGAGATTACCATTTAATGTTAATGTCTGAGGCACGATTCGAGCATCAACAAGCTTATAGGTCAACTTAGCTTTGTCTGCTTTAATTGTTCCATAATCGTCTTCAAACGAAACCTGTTCCACATTCTGTTTAGAATTAAAATCGACAGTGTAAAGTTCGTTATCTAAAAAGGTTGTTCCGTTACACACTAACGCGTGTGCCATTCCCTTTTCTTTTTCTGAGTGGGTTAATACAGTTCTTCCATTGCTCTGAATAGACTTGAGCTGTTTCTTTCCATCAGGAGCTGTACTTCTTCTGATTGTCAGGGTATCGTCAGTTGATAGTGTTCCATATTGGCTATCGGTTACAACAGCATTTTTTTCCAGGCTCATAAGGTCTTGGTTTTGTTGCCAAACGAGTTTATTGGCACTAAAAGCAATGGGAGCGGAAATCTTTCCTTCACGCAAAGTCTGAAAGGAACCGTGAGGCTGTGAAAGGACTGCAGTTGAGTCGAGAGTATTAAAAACAATAATTTCTGCACGTACATAATCGCCTTGAAGGTTTGTAAGCCTACAAAGGCCTTCAGCATCTTGTGTGGCTTTTAGTGTGATCACTCCAGAAATTAAATTATTCTGCTTACTTGGATCATGCTTGAAACTATAGTCGGCCTCATCGGCTGTTAAAGTGGTGTCGTTATTGTAGATGACATGAACATTTCCGAAGGCAAAAAGATGTCCGAGCTTGGGTTTGGAGCTATTTGCATCTGGTACTAAATCGATCACAGCCTTAGAACATTTAAAAAGCAAAGGTACTTTGTTCCCTTTTCGATCAATAAAGTTATCGAGATAGACAACTTCGTGAGGACTTGTAAAAACAGCCTGCTTTGCATGATCGTCGATTTCAGCTTCATCACAACGGACTTTTCCACCGTGCTGGAGAGTAATGTCCACATCGTTTTTAATGAATACTTTCGAATACGTTTTTTTTCCCTCGATTATTGCAGGCTTAAACTCTACATTTTGAGCTTTAACTGAACCGAGGGGATGATGAGCTTTAACAGCACCATTGAGGAGTAAATCATCTTCAGTGTAGGTCGCTTGATCAGCCTCAACTAGCATTAAGGCAGGCTCTTTACGATGAAGAAGCTGCATAGTCCCTTTAAAATGGGAAGCTAAAATTATAGGATCTTTCCCTTCCATCGAAAGATTCATCGATTTCGCAGTCCCTTCCATCATGGGTGGATTTCCAGGAACTGCGTGAGGTAATTTTGTTCCAGGAATTAGGAAGCGCTTTAAATTTACATTTTCGGCAATGAGTTCATGTGTGCGATAGTTTAACTGAGCCTTTGCCGCATCAAACCAAACAACGCTTTGCTGCGAAATTTCAGGATAGAGTCTTTCCTGCAATATGCATTTCACAGGACTCAGCCTTTCCACTAAGACTATTTGATCTCCATCTTTTTCAAGGTGAAGGTCTGCTTCCTCCCCTTCCAAATGAGCATGAAGCCGCTGTCCATTTTTTGTTAGATGAAGGTCCTTAGAAACTTCTGAACGCTTTTGTTTGATCCTATGGGATGTGGGTTGATCATTCCCCGAGGCATCTTCGACTAGCAACGCATAGGCTCTTCGATCTTCAGGAGACGCCTCCTGAAATCGATAAAAGGCATAAGCAATACCCAATGCGATGCAGCCTACAGATACTATGAACGGGTGTTTGAACACAGCGCCTCGGAGTTTTGAATTAACTCGTACAACCTTTCATAAATCGCTAATAAGCCGGGAAGATCCTTAAAGTCCAAAACGGAAGAGGCATCACTTTTCGCTTGTGCTGGGTTAGGATGCGCTTCGATAAAGAGGCAATTGGCTCCGGCAGCAATAGCAGCTTTTGAAAGGTGCGGAATAAACTCGCGCTGACCCCCAGTGGTCTCGCCTTGTCCTCCAGGAAGCTGTACAGAATGGGTTGCGTCGTAGCAAACTGGGTAACCCATTTTTTGCATGATGGGAATTGAGCGCATATCGCTCACAAGATTATTATATCCAAAAGTCGCTCCCCTTTCACACAAGAGGATCTTTTCGTTTTTGGCTTCTATAACCTTTTTGACAACATTGGTCATATCCCACGGAGCTAAAAATTGCCCTTTTTTAATATTTAGGACAGCTCCAGTTTTAGCAGCTGCATAGACGAGATCTGTTTGCCGGCAAAGGAAAGCTGGGATCTGTAGGATATCGCAAACTTCAGCGGCGGCGACTGCTTCTTCAGGGGTATGCACATCGGTGACAACTGGGACGTTGAACTCATTTTTAACCCTTTCTAAGATCGCAAGTCCCTCTTCTAGCCCAGGGCCCCGGAAAGAGTTAAAGGAAGAGCGGTTAGCCTTATCATAACTGGATTTAAAGATGAAATTGATATTGAACGGTTCAAAGGTTTTGGTTAGAAACTCAGCTGCCCTTAAGCAATGCTCTTCATTTTCTATGACGCAGGGTCCACACATGATTGCCAAAGGCTGCCCGGGGCCAATAAACCAATTTTTGATTGGGACAAGCTTAATTTTTTGACTCATAGGTTTCCTAAATTTTGACTACTGTTTCGCGATGAGGGTTCGTAAATTCTTTCAAAAGCTGTGAGATTTTAAATTTTTCTATATGACCTGTGGCGACTGGGATCTGAAGTTCATCCGCAAGATCACTTAAAGGTTTTAACACAAAAAGCCGTTCTTTCCAACGGGGATGAGGTAAAGTCAATGAGTCCGTTTTGATCCATTTGTTTCCAAAAAAAAGAATATCTAGATCAATGATACGAGGGGCATTTTTGGGAGTATCTTCTTTTTTACCGAGGCTTTTTTCAAGTTTTTGAAGGAATTCTTGCAGCTCAAAGGGGGATAAATCGGTTTGAAATCGGCACACTGCATTAAGGTAATCATCTTGCGGAATAGTGCTGACAGGGGTTGTTTTGTAAATATGAGAAAGTTCTAAGTTGCGAATATGAGGAGAAAAGGCTATTAACCCTACAGCTTGAGTCATGATTTCTTTTGTATCACCGATATTTCCGCCCAGTCCCACATAGACAGTTTGGTATTGCATGGTACTTACCCACAAAAGGTTGCGCATTACCATCCATTTAAGCAGTTTTCGCTATTGAATTCAAACAAAAGCGACAAAGAAGGTTAGAGAGAAGGTCCTTTTTGCTTTGATCGCTATTTTCCTTGTAGGAAACGGGCAGCATCAGTAACATGTTGTTTTTTCTTTATGGACTGATAGCTCAGTGGATAGAGCACCTGCCTTCTAAGCCGGTGGTCGTAGGTTCGAATCCTACTCAGTCCGCTCTTTTTCTAGCAAAACCTGCATAAATCTATAAAAGTCCCTTTTAGCAGGGTCATAGATACTCTAGATAATTAAGAAAATCACGTCGGAATAAATTTCTCAGAGTTTATTTTAATTTTTTGAGAAAAAGAGATATGAAGGGGGCTTCAGCCCCCCTCGAAGATGGAGAAGTCTATTTCTTTGTCTTAGTCTTTTTGTTGCGCATCAGCGTGAGATAGTAGATCATAAAGCTGTTGAGCATATTTGTCACCTCACGGTTGTCCAAAATTGGCGCCGTCCTTTCATTCATAATTTCAATAAAAATTTTCTACAAGATTTATTTTGATTAGGATTATGATGCGATTGGAATAAAGGTGACCATGGCAACTCAAAGCGATAAATCTCAATTACTTGGAGAATACATCTACCAACGCGATGTTTTTCCTGACGTTGAGAAATATTTAGAGAAATTTAAGTCTTCCGAATTTTACAAGCTCTCGGGACGCCGTCGCTATCGTCTTGTTAATGAAACACTTATACAGCTTATAAAAAATGCGCCACACCAATCTTTTCTTTATTCTTCAGTAATTGACTACATCGATCGAGTAAACCGCGCCGAAATTTTGGATGAGACCTGGCATTTTAGCTCTTTCGAATTTTGGATGAATAACTTTTCAGGAATACCTGATGAGGAAAATTATCTTTTGCGTGGGAAAATTGCAGGAAAATTTATACCTCGTGATGATTACCAAGCTTTCTTTCCGATTGGAATGGGAAAAGTATTTTATGGCACCCACTTTGTCGTAGCCCATTTATCCCCTGATGTAGACACCATGATAGCCTCCTTTTTTGGATGGATGGATGCTTTTGCAGCAAGAGTAGGAACAGGTCAGCATCTATGGAGTCTGCCTGGAGGACCTCCTGACTCACCTGTCACCACCATTTTAAAAGATTTCTTTGGGAAAAATTCTTTTGTTATAACAGCAAGAGTTGCTGGAACATTGACTCTAGCAGCAATTGATCTGGTTACTCAGAAAAACGTTCTGAAGGAAAATAGTAAAACATCGATCAGTACCCTTGACCACGGTTCAAATGATAAAGCAGTGATCTTGGTCGATGATCAGGGCCATTTCGTTGGGGATTGGCACACATCCGATGTAGAATTGGTTCGTCAAATCATTATCCTTTTCAAATCATGCCTACGTTGGTTTGAAAACAACCTTCATGTCAAATTGATTACCTTGTTTGCAAAACAAAATCTAAAAATTGGCGATATTCCCCCTTTTCTTGCGCAGCTCTTTGATGTCAAAATTCGTGAATGTGAGCCAGCGCAAGAGTTTACTGAAGAACAAAAAAGAGATTTAGACCTCTTTTTTAAAGAGGTCACCCATCTGCCAAAAGGTTTAGACAGCTCTTTTGCTGAGTTGAATCAAGCATTTTCGGAATTGAGTGTTCCAGAGCTTGCAGAGCTCCAAAACGAAGTGGAGCGACTTGTGGACAGTTCTTTATTTGATGCAGAAGGAAATCTGGAAGAGGACCGGCCAAAAATCTTCAATCGGATTGAAAAAATTATTTTAGAACTAGATAAAGCGATCTTGCATGCCCGCAACTATGCGGAAGGATTGGGAGTAGCACTAGACATTAAGGCAAAAGTTTTAAATCATCCTCCAGCTTATATTGCTTTACGAAGTGACGTAGAGGATATACGGCTCAAGATTAAAACTCACGATTACATCAGTGTGGCTATTCCAGAGGGTGGAGACAAATTATTTCCTGTTGGTGTTGTTTGGGCCTCAGATTTACGGAAAACCTACCTGGGAACTGTCAGTTTCAGAGATTTTTGTAATCTAGACGAAGTGAAAATGGCTTCTTATCTCACTGTCATCAGTGTTGTAGATCATCATAAAAGCATTTTAAAAACAGGGTCTCCTCCACTAGCAATTATTGGTGATGCTCAATCGTGCAACGTGATCGTGGCAGAGCAAAGTTTCCTGATCAATGATCGTCAAGTTAAACGTAAGAAAATGAATAATGCAAATGGAATACATTACATCCACCCTATGCGGGAGTTTTCCGAATACTTCTGCTTCCTTCATGCCATTTTGGATGACACTGATCTGTTGACAAAAGTTTCTGCCAGGGATGTGGAGTGCGTAGCCCAACTGCTTAATAGGATGAAAAGCATTACCACTGGAAAAGAAACAGAAATTATTTCTTTAGACTTGATTCCTAGAAACGAACAATTTGCAAAAGAGGCTGCAAAGCAAATTTTACATAATCCCGATATGTATTCGATTTATCAAAAGATCTATGCCTATAAGGAAACAGAAATAGAGAGTAGTTTAAAACAATGTGCTCAAGGGATGACGACCAATATTTTTTCAGACACAAAGGAACAAAATGGTTGTTGCCGCATTGGTCAGTTGAAAATGTTTACTTCAAATATTCCTACCTTTGAAGCGCTCAAACCCGAAATTTTGCAAGTGTGGTTAAGTAAAGCACAGGCTAACAATCGTGAGCACCCTGAAATCGACTTGCATCTTTTCATGATCAGCACGATTGCTAGTTCTGAAGAAGTGTATGAAAATTCTAAAGGGAAATATCCCCATGACGATGAGCTATGGATATGGATAGCTCCCACTCAATCTGCTGCTACCCATCTTGCAAGCTTTTTAAGCGCATTTCAAAATGCTCCTGAAGTGATAAAAAATCATTTAAAAGTGAGTTATCTTGGGGAGAACGCTAAAGAGCTGGAAGAGATCTTTATCCATAACTTTCTACCTGTACAAAAAGTGGAAAGCAGAGTGAATTTAAAAACAGGTTCACTTGCTGTATTATATTATGATGCCGGGTCGATCAATTCCCGGAAGTCGATGATTTCACCTTATCTTCCCAGGCTCTTATCTTAAAAAAGCCTGAAAAAATAGATTACTCGTGTCTTGTTCCGTTCTCTTCAAGAATCTCAAGATTTACACGGATTCCATTACGGCTAGCAACTGACATAAGCAATGTTCGGATTGCATTAATCGTTTTGCCTTTTTTGCCGATGATTTTACCGATGTCTGACTTCTCTACGGAGAGTTCAATGATCAATGTTTGCGTACCGCCAATTTCATTAATCTTCACTTTATCCGGATGATCAACGAGATTTTTGACGATATAAGCTACAAATTCTTTCATGTCCGTTTCCTTAAGTGAAAGTGATATGTTACCTATTTTTTCTTTGCACAGTTCCAAATATGAGCCTAACCCATAAACCGATATTTATCTAGAGAAAAAAATCAAATTTTTTTTTGTATGTCAGAATTCACAAGACAGAAGTCGGAATTCAGAAGGACAATAGCAATCCATTTCTTTGTATTTGAATTCTACTTCTGAATTCATTTTTGGGTATATTTGGCTATATCTTGTGGAATGGGGGCTTCAAATGCCATAAGCTTTCCACTTAGGGGATGATCAAACTTAAGTATATGAGCATGAAGCATTTGACGATTTACTTTCAGTTTTTCATTGATAGCAGTTTTGCCATAAACGGGATCACCCAAAACGGGCGTTCCTAAATGTTGCATGTGGACACGAATTTGATGGGTACGGCCAGTGGCTAAAATTACCTTGACCTGACTTAAAGTTCCATCAAACTTAACAGTTTCGTAAAAAGTAAGGGCTGGCTTGCCCTTTTCTTTTGAAATAGCCATTTTCTGCCTTTGAACTGGGTGGCGCCCAATTGGCAATTCCACCTTACCCTTACCAGGATTTCCAACACAAATTGCTAAATACTCCTTATAAACCCTTCGACTTGCAAACATTTCCACTAATTTTTGTTGGGCCACTGTATTCTTGGCAGCAATTAGAACACCTGAAGTTTCTTTGTCCAAACGATGTACAATCCCTGGTCGCAATGAATCATTTTCATTTTTTAAATCTGAGCAATGTCCTAGAAGTGCATTCACAAATGTCCCTGTCCAATTACCAGGAGCAGGATGCACAACCATACCTGCAGGCTTATTGACAACGATGATGTCGTTGTCCTCATATAGAACATCAAGTTGGATATCTTCCGGTTTTAAATCAGTGCCAGGAAGGGCAGAAAATAAAATTTCAACTTCATCTCCCCCTTCCGGTTTGATTCTCTTTTTGACAGGCAGACCGTTTAAGAGAACCAGATGTTCATCGATAAGATATTGAAAATAAGTCCGTGAATAAGTTTCTTTGTAACGATTTGCCAAAACCTTATCGAGGCGTTCACCAGCCTCTTCAGCAGTAATTTCAATCATTTCAGGATCAGGAGCAGTCATGTGGGATTTTGGCCTGAAAGTAAATAAATTGGATTTTCGTCGGGATGGTAATCCACTAAAAAGCGTTTAATTATGCTATGGATATTCCCGTGTATATTTTCGATCTCATCATAGGTGCAAGAGGTCCCGATCCATCTGCCTAAATAGATTCCTTGTGGGAATTCTACTTTTCGCAAATAGCCGGAATTCCCATCCATTAATTGATTGAATGCAGATTGAGAAAGGGCATTTATCTGTTTATTGAGTTGTGGACTTAGAGAAATGCCACAAAATAAGTCTATTTGAATCACTATCCCGTCAAGCCCCTTTGACTATCCCTCATCATTTTTTTCAGACGGTCGTTTCTCTGCTTCATGCGGTTGCATATGCTCATGCCAATACCTTCTAACAGGGCTCTCCAAACTTCAGGAGCTTTCTTTTTAAGATCTTCAGCATTAGAAATGGTCATATTCATGTCCACATTTCCGTTAGGACCACCACCAGGGGCTCCCACTGAAGATGGAGCTGCTTCGGAACTTGCACCAACACCAGTTACATCAGACATAGTTTCACCATAGTACTGAATAATTTACCCCTAATAATTATAATATCAATTAATTATTTAATTTTCATTAATAATTTTAAGGACTTCAGATAAATTAAACCCTTTTCTTAATATCCCAGCTATTAATTTATCCCTTTGGGCGCGATCTTTCAAGTCCAAATTTCGGCTTTTCTTGGCTATCAATGCCCGTATCCCTTGAGCACGTTCTTCAAAGCCGCAATTATTTTCTATTGCTTCCTGGATCAAATCCTTCGAAACCCCTTTAATCTGAAGCTTATAGGCTATAGATCTGGGGCTTTGAGACCTATTTATTTCTCTTTTAACATAGGCATTTACCCAGGCAATATCGTCTAAATAGCCTGCTTGGGAGCATTCTCTAATAATTCTATCGATTATTTCGTCCGAACAGGCCCTTTCCTTGAGTTTTGCCTTTAATTCTGCAGAAGGCTGGCTTTTTCTAGCCAGCCTCTGCCAGGCATAATTTTTGGCCTTTTTATAGGCTTCTTCATCAATCATTAGGACTTTTTAGACTCCGCTGGAGCTACAGGGACTGACTCTTCCTTTGAGGGCAAGAGGACCACTTTTTTGACCTCTCTAGGGGACATTCTGGTTCCCCCTGCAGTTACTCCTTTTACTAAAAATTGGGAGACATCCACATCTATTTTACCCGTCTTTTGTTTAACTTTAGGGATAAAAACGAGTTCAACTTGGGGATTTTTCTGTGTACTAATAATTTCAAGTTGCATTCCTTCATCAAAATACCTGTAGACCTTATCAAGGATAAATTTCGAGATTACAAACCTTTTAGCGAAACAAAGATGGGTCTTAGGGTTCCTATAAATGACATTGAAGGTTGTCTGTTTATCTGCAACTCCAACGAAAACAACTTTTTGCCCCTCATGATGGACATATTGTTTTTCTGGAATATTGATCACTTGATAGGTTCCATCTTTAAACATAAGAAGGATCTTATCGAAATTGGTGCATTCTAGAACATGTCCTCCGGTCACTTTTGTCCCAACAAAACCTGTAGCG
Organism: Parachlamydiaceae bacterium; assembly: GCA_039806825.1. Classification (GTDB taxonomy): domain Bacteria; phylum Chlamydiota; class Chlamydiia; order Chlamydiales; family Parachlamydiaceae; genus JBDHQB01. The sequence goes on from JBDHQB010000006.1 coordinate 44,243, forward strand.
GGATCAAAGTTGACCTGGATTTTTCGTGTCTCAATCGCACGCATGTCGATTTGCTCAATCTCTTGGATTTCTGTGAGTCTCTTGAATTCTTTTCCGTACGTTTTGATCAATCCTTTTAAATAATTGATTGTAAAACGTTTGATGCTTTTTAAATCTTTCTCAATTCTTCCCAGCTCTGTTTCAATGTCCCTGATCTCTTGTTCGTTTTTATCGATATCAAATTTAGAAATCCTACGGATAGGTATGCTTAAAAGTCTTTCCCGGTCATTTTCTGTAGGAACACGAACCAATTGCTTATGGAATGGCACCAAACTTTCTTCTATGGTTTCATGGACTCCTTCATAGGTCTTTTGGTTCTCGATCTTTTTATAAAGCCTATTTTCAATAAAAATCTGTTCCAATGTTTTCTGGAAGATTTTTTCAGTTAAGCGGTCACGCTCTAGTTCTAATTCCTTTTTGAGATATTCCTGCAATTTGTGTGCATAAAATTCAATCATCTCATGCACATCCATTTCACATGGAAGATTGTCTTTGATAACAACAATCAATGAATTCAGCGCCACTTCACATTCTGTATAGGCGTAAAGAGCATCAATTAGCTCTTGGGCATAGACTCCACGCGGCAATTTGATCTCGATTTCCACCTTTTCTGCAGTGTAGTCATTGATGGCATCGATCTTAATTTTTCCTTTTTTCGCAGCCTCATCAATGGAACGGATCAACGATTCAGTGGTTGTCCCATAGCAAATCTCTGTAATTACAATGGTTTTGGGATCACGAACCTCTACCCTTGCTCTTAGCTTGACTTTCCCCTTCCCTTTGTCATATTGGGAAGCATCCATAATTCCGCCAGTTGGGAAGTCAGGGACTATCGAATATTTTTCCCCTTCCAAAATAGCAATTTCGGCTTCTAGTAGCTCAATAAAGTTGTGAGGCAGGATTTTTGTAGACATCCCTACAGCAATACCATCGGCTCCTTGCATAAGCAAGAGTGGGATTTTTGCCGGAAGAGCAACGGGTTCCTGGTTCCTGCCATCGTAGGATGGAATTGTTTCAGTTAAATCTGGATTAAACATTGTTTCACGCGCTAGTTCCGAAAGGCGTGTTTCAATGTAACGTGCAGCTGCAGAAGGATCACCCGTATAAATATTTCCAAAATTACCCTGACGATCTAATAAAAACCCCTTGTTCGCTAAAGTGACCAAAGCTTCATAAATGGGAGCGTCACCATGTGGGTGGTACATCATCGTTTGACCGACAATGTTCGCCACTTTGTGCAATTTTTCATCCCTTTGATTAAATAATGTAAACAAAATCCTTCGCTGTACTGGCTTCAATCCATCGACTAATTTTGGGATAGCACGTTCCAAAATAACGTAGGAAGCATAGTTCAGATAGTTTTCCTGCATTAACTGCTTGAATTCTTCCATAATCAGCTACCCTCCACTTTTGAGGCGAGAGTCGCGATTTCTTGCATTTCTGCTTCTTCGTTCACAAGATTCCGCATAATAAATTGTTTCCGTTCAGGAGTATTCTTACCCATGTAAAATTCTAGTGTAGGCTTAATGTCAGAGAACATGTTAATTGTGACTTGCCTCAGGCGCATATTTTTGCCAATAAAAGGTTTGAACTCATCAGGAGAGATCTCTCCCAATCCTTTAAACCTCGTTATCTCTATTCCTTTTTTCAGTTGTTTGATCGCAGCATCCCGCTCTTCTTCCGAGTAGCAATAAATAGTCTTCTCTTTATTTCTTACTTTGAATAACGGTGTTTCTAGAATATGAAGATGTCCATTCATTACCAAGCCTTCAAAATAGGTCAGAAAAAATGTGATCATCAAGTTACGAATATGCATGCCGTCCACATCGGCGTCAGTAGCGAGAATGACTTTGTTATAACGAAGGTTTGTGATCTCATCTTCGATGTTTAAAGCACTCATCAAATTAAACATCTCTTCGTTTTTATAGAGTTGGTCCAGCTTCATTCCATAAACATTCAAGGGCTTCCCCCTAAGCGAGAAGACTGCCTGGGTCAATGGGTCACGAGATGAAACAATGGAGGCACTTGCAGATTCTCCCTCAGTTAAGAAAATCATTGTTTTGTCCCCATTACCGGAAGAATCCTGGAAATGGTATTTGCTGTCGCGAAGCTTAGGAATTTTAAAGGAAATTTTCTTTTGCTTTTCTTTTGCTTCTTTCTTAACAGCTGCAAGTTCCTTTCTTAACTTTTCATTGAAAGCGATCCTTTCGATGATCTGATTTGCTGTTGTAGGATTTTGATATAAAAGATTGACAACAGCATCCTTTACCTCTTGAACGATCGGGTTTCTCAATTCTGTATTGCCAAGCTTATTCTTTGTCTGGGATTCAAAAACAGGTTCCTTAACCTTTACTAAGATGGTTCCCACCATCCCTTCCCGTACATCTACACCTTGGAAGTTCTTTTTAGCGTATTCATTGACTCCTTTCAATATACCCTCTCGATAGGCTGACAAATGGGTTCCCCCATCTGAAGTATATTGTCCATTCACGAAGGAAAAATAGGTCTCTCCATAGCTGTGCGTATGCAGGAAAGCAAACTCCAACATTTTTCCACGGTAATGCAAAGGCTCGTAAAGTCGGTCTTCAGTGACTTCCTTGTTCAGCAAGTCTAAAAGACCATTCTTTGACTCAATTTCCTGACCGTTATAATAAAGTTTAAGGCCTGTGTTGAGGTAGGCATAGTGCCACATTCTCTTTTCAATAAATTCTTTTTCAAACCTGAACTTTTTAAAAATGGTTGGGTCAGGGATAAATTCGATATAAGTCCCGTTGGGCTCTTTTGTCGATCCCTTCTTCTCGTTAATGATTTTCCCTTCTGAAAAACTGGCCTCGGCATACTGACCATCCCTATGACTCCGAACTAGAAAATGGCTAGACAAGGCGTTAACAGCCTTAGTACCAACGCCATTCAATCCAACAGAAAACTGGAAAACATCATCGTTATACTTTGCGCCAGTGTTAATCTTACTGACGCAATCCACGATTTTCCCTAGAGGAATACCTCTTCCATAATCTCGGACTGATACTCTCCCAGTCGACTCATCCACTTCGATCGAGATCTGCTTTCCATGCTTCATGATAAATTCATCTACGCTATTATCGACTACTTCCTTAAGCATGATGTAGATACCATCATCAGGATTGGAACCGTCTCCTAGACGGCCGATATACATCCCAGACCTCAAACGGATATGAGTTAGGGAGTCTAGTGTAGTGACTGTACTTTCGTCATAATTTTTCGCCATATCGAAACCACTTGAAAAGATGGAAAATTTGATGATACTGAAATTGAATTAATGAATCTATGGCGAGATGGTATGAAAAGTACACCTATTTTTAAAGATAAAACTGTTTTGATCACTGGCGGAACTGGGAGTTTTGGACGAGCATTCGCCAAAAGATTATTGTTGGAAGATGATGTAACTAAGGTAATTATATTCAGCCGAGATGAATGGAAACAATGGGAAATGCAGCAGTCGGATCCTATCTTTCGGCACCCAAAAATTCGTTTTTTCTTGGGAGATGTCAGGGATTCTCACCGATTGATCCGCGCATTTAATGAGGTAGATTACGTTGTTCACGCGGCCGCTTTAAAGCAAGTTCCAGCTGCTGAGTACAATCCGACAGAATTTGTTAAAACTAATGTCGACGGCGCGATGAACGTCATCGATGCAGCAATAGCCTGCGGAGTCAAAAAAGTGATAGCACTTTCCACCGATAAAGCGGTTAATCCAGTAAATCTTTATGGAGCTACTAAGCTGTGTTCAGATAAACTTTTTGTTGCCGGTAATGCCTATGTAGGAAAAAGAGGATTCCCCACTTTTTCAGTAGTTCGCTATGGAAATGTAGCGGGAAGCCGAGGTAGCGTAGTCCCCTTTTGGGCGCAGCTTATTCGTGATGGAGCAAAAGCATTGCCGATTACCGATACTCGCATGACAAGGTTTTGGATTACCCTCGAAGAAGCTGTGGAATTCGTTGTTCAAGCCTTCAAAACTAGCCGTGGCGGGGAAATTTATGTCCCCAAAATTCCAAGCTTTAAAATAGTCGATCTTGCTAAGGCCATGGCTCCAAGCCTACCCTACGATGTAATGGGAATTCGGGAGGGGGAAAAACTCCATGAACTCATGGTTGGAGTGGACGATGCAAGACACACACTGCAGTTTGACAACCACTTTATAATCATGCCAGAGAGTGTAACCCATGATCTAGGCCATATGAAAAAATTTTTGGGCGGTAGGGTAGGAAAACCTTTACCAGACAATTTTTCATACACCTCCGATAACAATTCTGAATGGTTGTCAGCACCCCAGCTAAAAAAGCTTGTGCAGATTTACATGATTTGAAGAAAACTTCATTGGTAGCATCAGTCGAGGTGCAAAATGGCTACTCAACCTTTGCAACTTTTAGGACTTGCTCGTGACTGCTTAGTATCAATTTTTAATTTTGTTCCTTACAAAGAAAGATTTGGCACTTGTAGGTTAATCTGCACACATCTTAGAACTCTACTAACTCCAAATTTAGGTTGGGGGTGTGTTGACCCTAACACTTTTAAATTGTTAGATTACTCAATTTTCATTCAGCATGTTTCTCCATATTCAGATAATCTAAAACTTTATCCTTTGGGAATGTCCCGTTTTAAACTGCAAGTGTTTCCTGAAACGCCTGCTAATATGCGTATGTTGCGCACAGCAAAGTTAATTGCAAGCCAGCATCTCTTGGAATTACATATGATGACTGACGGCAGAGAAACGGCTTTTAACCTATACTTAAGACTGAAATCTCGTGAAACTAGAATCGTGGAATCCAAACCTTTTCACGATCTTCTTAAATGGGGAACAGAGAGTTTACAACACGCAATTGATATTTACGCTGAACATCCAGCCCCAGCTGAAATATTTAAATCCATTTTTATTGACCCTAAAAAAGTAACTGGCACTAAAGCATGCTTTACAGCTATTCGTGCGATCCTTATTGATGATTATTTGAAATTATTAAAAATTTGTCCTGAACAAGTTCAAAGAGTGTTTGCCTATCTTGTCAGAGAAAAAAAGATGAGACACCTTTTCCCGTTGGAATCATTTGAATGTTCATTTCCTGATCATATTATTTCTGGTTTATGCTTAGGGCTAAATGAGAGTTATAATTTGGGCGGCTTAGTTGGAATACAAGTTAATAATCACCAATTTCAGCAACTTTGTGCATCCATTAAAGGAAAAAAGCTTGAATCTTTTCGCGTGAACATTATTGAGAAAATCACCGAAAAAAGTTTTTGTGACCTTGAGCGCACTTTAGCAAGCGTTACAGCAACACATATCGAAATCCGTTACCATTTCCACGAAATTGGACAAGAATCTTGCCCAGCTGAAATTAGCAGAAGATTTACAATACTTTTTCAAATCCACAAAGAAAATGAAAAAATAGAATCTTTGATATTCGATACTTGCCTCAATGTTCCAAAAAATCCAAATTCTGGTGAAACACAAAATTAAAAATTGGCAAGAATTACTCTTTGAACTATATGTTTTCATTTACATAGATGGGAATGGAGTAACGGATGCGAGTTGGAGTTATTGGGATCAATCACAAACTAGCTGATTTAAAACTCAGAGAAGAGCTCGCAAAGGCTGCTCTTAAAGGATTTACTTTAGGGATCTCAAGCCACTCTCAGCATTACTGTGTTGTTTTGTCTACATGCAACCGAACTGAAATCTATTTTAGTTCTGATGATATGCCCGAATGCCATACGCATATCTTGTCAATTTTAAGAGAAGAAGTTGCGGAAGATTTCGATCAAAAGCTTTACTCCTATTTTGGAAATGACTGCTTCATGCATTTATGTAGGGTCACTGCAGGATTAGACAGCGCAATCATCGCCGAAACAGAAATACAAGGACAAGTTAAAGCTGCTTACGAAAATGCTGTTTCAATGGCAGAGTTACCCAAAGATTTGCATTATTTATTTCAAAAGTCGTTGAGGATCTCAAAGCAAGTAAGAACAGCATTGCCGATGGGCAGAGGCATGCCTGACGTCGAACATGCTGTGATCAATACAGGAAAGCATCTTTTTGGTAAACCGGAAGAAAAGAAGATTTTGATTGTGGGAGCTTCAACGATCAACATGAAAATTGTTGATTTCCTGAAAAATAAAGAAATTGGCGATATTACAATGTGTAATAGAACACAATCCAAAATTGGCGGAAATATCGCTCAGGTACTACCGTGGGAGCAGTTAGATTTGTGGCACACCTATGATTGGGTCATTTTTGGAACTAAGGCCCCAAACCATTTAATAAAGCCCGATCATTTGCCAAAAGAATGTGTCGGACGAAAGTTGATCATCGATTTAAGCGTCCCTCGGAATGTAGATCCTTTGCTTGCAAAAGATCCAAGGGTAACCCTACTGAATATCGATCAAATTAACCGGATGCTCCGGATAAGAAAAGGACAGCTGATGTCTTGTGTATACGAAGCTGAGGAACTGATTACCGAATTAGTTCAGAGGCATGTCGACCTCTATCAGAAGAAAAAATACTTTGTTGCGTAGAAATATTAGTACTCTGCGCTTTGCGCCTTGGGGTGCCCTGACACACCCTGCTGCAGGCCTTGGAATGCGGTGGCGGAACGAAGTGGAGCTACCGCCGTTGCCCTGACCGCTTGAAGAACTTTTGAAATACAATAATAGAGAATAAAGTGATGGTCTTTGAAACAAAAAACCTTGCAAGCGGTCAGGGCAACGGCGGTAGCTCCACTCCATTCCGCTACCGCACTCCACGCCTTCGGAAAAGCTACCGCTCGTTGTGCCTAGCTGCCGGAAAGGCTACCGCTTATGGTGCCTAAGTGCGGAAATGCAACCGCTTATTTTGAAAGGCAACCCGCTTGTTTTGCTTTGGTTACCTATTGCTTTAAAAGTCTGCTTTGCCTGGAAAACGTGGGAATGGGATCACATCGCGGATGTTTTCCATGCCGGTTACAAATTGGATTAAACGCTCAAACCCGCAACCATAGCCTGAATGAGGCACAGAGCCATATTTCCTTAACTCCAAGTACCACCAATAATCTTCAGGCTTGAATCCCATGGCTTGGATTTTTTTCTCAAGAACATCCAAACGTTCTTCCCTCTGACTACCGCCAATGATTTCACCAATCTTCGGAACCAATACATCCATCGCTGCCACAGTTTTGTTGTCTGTATTCGCTCTCATATAAAACGCTTTAATGTCTTTGGGGTAATCGGTAATAATCACAGGCTTGTTAAAGAACTCTTCCGTCAAATAGCGTTCATGCTCAGACTGTAAATCTGCCCCCCAAGCAACTGGAAACTCAAACGCCTTATTTGATTTTTCTAAAACTCTAACAGCGTAGCTATAAGAAGCTCTTTCAAATGGAGTCTCCACTATCTTCCGAAGTCTGTCGATCAATCCATTGGAAACATGCTTATCAAAAAATTGCAAGTCTTCCGCACAATTGGTCATGACATCATTAATCACATATTTTAAATAGGCTTCAGCATTGTCCATGTTGTCATTGAGATCAGCAAAAGCCATTTCAGGCTCAATCATCCAAAATTCAGCAAGGTGGCGGGAAGTATTGGAGTTTTCAGCTCTGAACGTAGGTCCAAATGTGTAGATATCCGACATGGCAGAAGCATAAATTTCACCGTTTAACTGTCCTGAAACAGTAAGATAAGCAGGTTTTGCAAAGAAATCTTGGGTGTAATCTACTTTGCCGTCAGGTCCCTTAGGCAACGCTTCCGGTTCTAATGTTGAAACTCGGAACATTTTTCCTGCACCTTCGCAATCGGAGGCTGTGATAATAGGTGTATGGATATAGAGGAATCCCCTTTCCTGGAAAAACTTGTGGGTCGCAAAAGCCAAAGCATTTCTGACACGGGTGACAGCGCCAATTGTGTTAGTTCTCGGTCTTAAATGGGCAATCGTTCTAAGAAATTCAAAAGTGTGTCTTTTTTTTTGCATCGGGTAGGTTTCAGGATCGCATTCCCCAATAATTTCAATGCTCTTTGCATGTAATTCGAGTTCTTGTTCCTTTCCTGGGCTAGCAGTCATGGTTCCAGTGACACTGACAGATACACCGGTTGTTAAGCGATTCATCAAGGCTTCATACCCTGACATACTCGCATCGGCAACAACTTGTAAGTTCGAAAGGGTGGAACCGTCGTTCACTTCGACAAAGCTGAAAGTTTTCTGGTTGCGGACAGTACGCACCCATCCTTTTACAGTCACTTCTTGATTAAGATATTTTGATGGGTTCAGTTTAGAATCTTTAAGTAATTTTATTTTTACTCTCATACCATGGACTCCATTTGGAAAGGATAAAGGATGAAGGATGAAGGATGAATTCAGAAGTTGGACTTCAGACTTCAAAAGTCTATCTTCCTCTTTCACCCCTACTTCACCCTTCATACTCATCCTTCATCCTTTCTATATCGTTCTTAGTTTGGCTATTTCTTGAGCCCAAACTGCTGGTCCACTTGGGGTTTCAAGATATTTTGGTAAATTGCGTGTTCGTGGATCATTCATAAGGACGCGGAAACCTTCCCATCCTATCTCGCCACTTCCTAAGTCGGCATGGCGATCGACGCGAGAACCTAGCGTCTTCACCGAATCATTGACATGGAAAGCGTACAAATGTCTCAGTCCAACTATTTTATCAAATTCATTCAATGTCCTGTCCCATGTCTCGGCAGTCCGAATATCATACCCTGCGGCGAAGATATGGCAGGTATCGATGCAGATTCCGACGGGAATTTTCTTCTCTGTTCTTTCTATTATATACGCTAACTCTTCAAATTTCCAGCCTACACAAGAACCTTGCCCTGCAGTTGCTTCGATCAATAGACGGGTTGGGGAATCTTCCAATAATTTTTCATGGGCTAGGAGGCTTTCCACAATTGTATCTAAGCATCGCTCCTTTGACTCTTTTAGAGCTGCTCCTGGATGAAAATTTAGAAAAGCCAACTTTAAAGCCTGGCATCTTTTAATTTCATTTTCAAATGCTATACGGCTTTTGCGCAGATTTATTTCATCGGGAGCGCCTAAGTTGATGAGATAGCTATCGTGGCTCATCACTTGAGAAATCCCAGTTAATTCCAGGGCTTCTTCCCATTTATCTATGTCTGATTGTTCAAGAGGCTTGCTTTCCCACCGCTTTTGATTGGCGGTAAAGAGCTGGATTGTCGTAGCTCCAATGCTCTGTCCTTCAAAAAGAGCATTGTGCACCCCTCCGGCAGCAGAGGTATGGGCTCCGATTAAGAGGGGGTGCTTATCTTTTGACATTTTTTAGGTTGAGTGCGCTAAGAAGTCACAGATTTCAGGTAAATCGATTTCGATGGGCCATGGCATTTGTTCCATGGTAGGTTTGCTCATCACTTTACCTGCAAATTTATCAGCTTCGAGTGAGAGGTATTCTGGCACTTCGCGGTTTGGGTTATCGAGTGATTCCACGATAGACTTCATTTTGCGAGAGCCTTCTTTAATTGAGATCGTCATGCCGGGCTTCACTTGGAAAGAGCGGATGTCGACTTTTTTGCCATCGACGAGAACGTGTCCATGAGAAACGAGCTGATGAGCTCCGAAGATTGTCGAAGCAAATTTCAAGCGATAAACGATGTTATCAAGACGGCACTCTAACATACCAGCGAGGTGGTGAGCAGTGTTGCCAGCGAGACGTAGAGCCTTTTGATAGTAGCGCACGAGCTGCTTTTCGCTGAGCATGCCGTAAATAGCTTTAAGCTTTTGTTTTTCTTCGAGTTGCACACCGTAGTCGGACTTCTTACGACGGCGAGCGCCATGTTGTCCGGGAGGATTTTGCTTATGCAATAGCGGATTGCGCGAGCGGCCGAATATATTTGCTCCGAAGCGGCGCGCGATGCGGTTCTTATTTCCTGTAAAACGAGCCATTTGATCTCCTAACTTTGACTTTCGTCACAACGATTTGTTAACAGTAAGAGCGAATTATGGCATAGGCTCCAGATTTTAGGCAATAACTGAATTTAGAAAGGATGAAGGAGGAAGGAGGAAGGAGGAATTTTAGAACAAACTAAAAGGGTTTGTGACTTAGCAACCTATTGAAAATTTCTTCCCTCCTCTCTCCTCCTTCATCCTTTTAAGATCTTGGCTCAAAAAAAGATTCGATACATAATCAAGGTAAAAGATGTAGGTACCCGTGCAAGACCCTCAGAAAAAAATTGAAGAACTTGAAAACTCAATATGCTACCTAGAAAGCATTTTAAGCCATATTGGGCAAGCAATCCTTTTTATTGACCAAAATGGAAGAATTACAACCTACAACCCTTCTGCTGAAAAGCTTTTGGGATATGGTAGAGATCAAGTACTTTATCGACCTTATAAAGATTTCTTTGATGATCAAGCTTTTGGTTTTTCTTTGAAAGAAGCTTTAAAATTAACAAAGCCTCCCAAAGATGCCACTACAGTCTTTATTGATTCTTCGGGAAAGAAAAAGGATTTAGAAGTTAGCACAACTTATGTGCCTCAAGGCTGTTCTAAAGGCACCGAAGGTTTGTTGCTCATTCTTAAAGACGTGACAGAAATCCATCGCTTAGAAAACAGGGCACAGCACAATGACCGTATGAAGGAAATGGGGCTGATGGCGTCTATTGTTGCGCATGAAATCCGCAATCCCCTCGGAGGCATTAAAGGTTTTGCAACCCTATTAAGCCGCGATTTGGAAGCTCAGCCCAAGCTAAAGCAGATGGCAGATTACATATTAGAAGGAGTTGAAAGTTTAAATAATTTGGTCAATCAAGTCCTCAATTACTCTAGACCATTGGAGCCTCATTTTGTTTCGACCCATTTAAAAGATTTATTGAAAGAACTAATGGTCCATGAGAAAGGCAACGAAGCGTTGCAGCCTAAAAATAGGCTTGAGCTTGAAAGCCCTATAGAGGACGTGGTTGCACCTGTAGATTCAGAACTGCTTAAACGGGCCCTATTAAACCTTATTTCAAATGCCATCCAAGCTATGCCTAAAGGGGGAAAAGTGAAGTTAAAACTTTCCTCTGCAGATGGCCAAGCAGTGATTAAAGTCGCAGACACTGGTGAAGGCATATCTCCTGAAAACATGAAAAGAATTTTTACCCCCTTCTTCACTACAAAAGCTCAGGGAAATGGGTATGGCCTTGCAGAAGTGCAGAAGGTTGTCCAGTGCCATGGCGGTCACATAGAAGTGATATCGAAGCCAGGCGAAGGCACAGAATTTACACTAAAAATCCCTTTAAAGGTATCCCATGACTATTGAAAAAGTGTTAGTGATCGATGATGAAGCGTTAGTGCGGAATTTTGTTGAGGAAACTTTGAAGCGTCTACATCTGGAAGTTTTCACTGCTGAAAATGGACAGAAAGCTCTTAAATTACTGAAAGATCAAGTTTTTGACCTTGTCATTACCGACATGAAAATGCCGGATATGACAGGGATTGATATCATTAAAAAGGTTAGAGAGCTCTCCCCTGCTTCATTAATTGTTGTTGTTACTGGCTATGGAAGCATTGAGAATGCAGTCGAAGCCATGCGACTTGGAGCATTTAACTATCTGATAAAACCGTTTTCTCCCGACATGATCGAGGCCTTAATTGATAAAGCCTCTGAGCATTTATCATTAGTAAACGAAAACCAATTTTTGCGATCAGAAGCTCGCAATAGTGGAGGCACCTCTAATACCGTTATTGGAACAAGTCCCCAGATGCAAGCTATTCAAAAACAGGTTCAGCAAGTTGCCAAAAGTAATGCCAATGTATTTATCACTGGTGAATCAGGAACGGGTAAAGAAGTGATTGCCCATGCAATCCACTATCAATCTCCAAGAGCTGCTGGGCCGTTTATTAAAGTAAACTGTGCGGCAGTACCGGAAAGCTTGATTGAATCCGAATTCTTTGGCCACGAGAAAGGAGCATTTACTGGAGCCAATGCGAAAAGGCTGGGGCGTTTTGAGCTTGCGAATGGAGGAACCCTTTTATTGGATGAAATCACGGAGGTTCCATTAGGTTTGCAGGCAAAGTTATTGAGGGTGATACAAGAGCAGGAGTTTGAACGAGTGGGTGGAACCAAACCCGTCAAGGTCGACGTCAGGATTATTTCTACATCCAATAGGGACGTTCAGAAAGCTATTCAAGACAAAGTTTTGAGGGAGGATCTTTTTTATCGGTTAAATGTGGTGCCCATCCAACTTCCTGCCTTGAGAGAGCGTAAAGAGGATATTTTACCATTAGCCAATTATTTTCTTGAGAAGTTCTGTAAAGAAAATCACAGCAATGTAAAAAAGCTGTCTAAAGCGGCACAAAAGAAGCTTCAGAATTATACTTGGCCCGGAAATGTGAGGGAGCTTGGGAATATCATTGAACGAGCTGTAGTGATGACTTCTGGAGATACTATAGAGCCGGAAAATCTTTATTTAGACTCCGCAGGGAATCCAGAAGGTGCAACTTTGCACGAATTAGAGAAAAAATTGATAATCGAAATGCTCTCAAAGCAGAAGAATAATAAGACCAAAACAGCTGAAGCTCTTGGAATTAGTTTAAAAGAGTTAAAAGAGAAGCTCGAGCACTACGCATTGAATTAAAAACCAAGAGTTTGTATGATATCCTCTTTAATAAATAAGGGGACACTTCATGAGTGATATAGTAGATTTTGACAAAAGCGTAGAACTGTTAGCTGAGTATCAATTTCGCGCATGGGGCACAAACCATACTGCTAAAGATAACCCTGGTAACCCACAACTTCTGGCCGTAGAAACTGTTCACAATGGCCGAAGGTTAAAAGTCATTGATAAGTCTGAACTTACCTTTGGAAATAGATTTAAGTCCATTTTTGGTTATGGTCCACTTGGAAATGTGGATTATAAATTAAAACATTTAGACAACTATTTTAAATCTCTTACTCAGCACGAACTTAAAACATTATCAGAAAATGCAAATGCACAAAAAAATGCTTTCGAAGTTGCATACAGAATTGTAGTCCATAGAAAAGATATTAATTTCTATGCAGAACTGGGAAAAGCTAATAATTGTCGAAGAGATCTAGATAAAAAACATTATTTTATTCCTGTATCCGGGATCTATGCTGTTGTTTTAAGAGCTTTGTTTATCCTGCAACAAAATGTGAAAACTTATCGTGGGCCAGGAAGGTGCTGGGGAAATAGAGAAGACAAACGGAGTTTGCGAAAACGAGATATATGTGTAAGGGAACAAAACCAAGGTGTAACAAATCTTAAAAACGAGCCTTTCAAAGGGACTTTGAATTATAAAGGTCTTGCTGACAATAAGCTCATTATTTTAGAAGAAGGAAAATTTTTAAAAGATCGACTAGTTATAAAAGTAGAAGGCTTTGATAGTCTGGGAACTGAAAGTAACTATCATACATAATAATATTTTGGATCGACAATCTGATTCTTGGAATTTATTACTTTTTAAGCTTACTAAATAAAACAAAATTATGATATAATTTTGTTTTATTTAGTAAGTAAGGTTTTTATGGCAATTATCGGTGAAGGTTTTGTTGATAGATTAAATAAATTTGCTTTAATTCCCTAAGACAAAATTGGGGATTACGAAGTTTATGGAGATTTAAGCGTTCGAGAAAAAAGTTTTCTTGACGTCTTTAATCCTATAACAAAAGTATTTTCTGCTGCAAAACCGCAGTTTTCTCAGTTAGCGGAACTTAATAAGGCAATCAATACACTGCAAACCGAAATTCAAAGGAATGACTTTGCTCTTCTTTCAAATCCAGCTGTTCAAGCGGCGCTTCCAAAAGCGATAAATAATTTAAGAAATATCAAAGTTCTTGATCTCACATGCAATTCTTACTTTAAACTTCAAGAATTGCAACTTTCAATCATGGCTCATTTCCCTTTGAGAACTACTGATGATGGGAAGTCTGAATTACCTAGAGATCATCTACATAAATATCGTCGATATGAGCATACAGACTTAAATTGTGATCTCGAAGAGGTAAGAATAATTCTCTTAAAAGAGCTGGAAGAAAATCATAATCCTGAGGCTATTTCCCCTAAGACACTTGCTCTATTGAAACGGATCGTCCTTTACACAAAAGATCTGAACTTCGTTAGCTCTAATGAAAAACAAAGATCACTTTTCCAACGTTTTCTAGATCGAGCCTTATATACATTATTTGCACGTGAAGTTTTGACACCAGAAGAGATGTTTTTTTTAAATTTCATTATTGGCGGAAGCAAGTATTTACGGGGACAATACGCAAATTTCCAATTTTGTGAATTCCTCGAATTAAGATTAAAAGAAGTTGTTAAAAATGAAAATTCTTCAGAGGAAAAACTCATCCAGTTTAAAGAAATATTAACTGTGTACCAGAAATATTTGTCCTTATATCAGAGTAATTTTCGATCAACAAATTATGATAAAATATTTGATCTTGAGAAACTAAAAATGACTCTTTTTAGGAAAGTGCTAAAAGACTTATCTATTCTAGTTCGAAAACAAGAAATGAAAGTCATTTTAAAAGAGCTATTTGTTTTCACAAATATAATAAATGATACAGATTCTATCCTGAATAGAGTCATCTCCAATGCTCATTTTGAAGATGAAAGAACCTTAAGGCATTTAGATGAGACCCAACTGGTACCAGAAGCAACACAGTTAGAAATGTCTAAGTTCCATGAAGCTGGTCTGCTAGTTTCAGAAGAAGGTGGAACGCTACGCCTTTCTGATGAATGGGAAGAATTGATGATTCTTCTTGAATGCGATATTTTTGAGAAATTAGTTTTCCTTTTCCTTCATTACGAAAGATTATCAATTGAAGATCCACGACACAGAAGCTATGTCAGCTTTTTGAAAGGGTCGAGCATGCTAAAATGTCCTGAGTACTTTGTACGTCAAGCCTTAACATGTAAACCTGAAAGTTTTTTGATTACTAGGATGGCCAACCTTAATCCTACAGAATTGAGGAAGTTAATACCAATTATTTTAAATCATGAGAACCTTACGTTACAAAATGTTGCGCTATTGCTTGCGGAATCTCATCGTACAGAGAATCAAATTTTAATCGACTGCTGTCAACGCTATCTTGCAAAGAAAATGCCTGATAGATTCATTCACGGACCTGCAGAAAATGAAATAGTCGAACTTTCTGAAAGTGATTTTATTAAAATTGTACAGTTAATGAATGTCTCTGAAATTGTCACTGAGATACAGTCTGAGGATAATCCTAATGTTACTATTCGCCTCAATCTCAAGCTACATGTAAAAATGTTCCCACAGCTTACTGTAAATGGGGTCAACGCGTTAATTGAAAAGCTTCCTAATATTGAATTTGAGGGATTTTATACTGAGAACGATTCTAATTTGTGTGATATAGTGTTGTCCGATGGCAATAATAAGCTTTTATATATGAATAAAGCAATTTTAAGCCGATCTTCGGAATACCTTAAGGCTTTATTTTCTGGGAACTATAAAAATGATGAGGAATTGGAATTAGATTTTGGTGCAATAGAAGTATTAATAAAATGGATGCCAGTGATTTTAAAACCGTTTGGGCATCAATTAAAAAAGGAAACATTTTCCCCAGCTAATTTAAACCAATGCATAGAAGAATTGTCGATGGCAAGATATTTGCACTTGGATTTTGTATTCAAGATAATGGATCAATTTTATGCAGATTACGTAAGAACAAATAACATATCACTTGCGTTACAAAAAAACAGTCCTTTTCATAGTAAAATTCTTCTCCTCAAAGATACTGAAACAGGAAAAGCCTTAACACTGCTTTCTCATAAAAATCCTTAAATCATTTTCGAATAAAATATGGAGCGCAATCTTTCATCTGCGCGACGTCTGATTAGAAATTGAGTTGGCGGGTGGGTTTGCCTTTTGGATTGTAGAGGGTGACTTCGCCGTCGAGGTGGCCGTTTTTGTAGGTCATTAAGGTTTTCTTGGTGCCGTCAGGATAATAATATTCTTGAGGCCCATGCATCTGACCTTTCTGATAACGCTGTATGCTGTATAGCGAACCGTCGAGATAGTAATACTTGAATTCTCCTTCACGATGGCCTTTACGATATTTCCCTTCCGCTAGCAAGGTGCCATCCTCAGCAAAGACCCTTGAAGAGCCGTCCAACTCCCCCATGATATAATACTGTTCTTGCTTTACCTTTCCTTTGGGGTATAGTAAAAGGCATTGTCCATCCCGCTTGCCATTTTTTTCGAGCCACCATTCATTCTCAGTACCTGGCATAATACCATTTCTCAAAAAATGCTCTTTGCCTACAGGAACATCCTTAATTCTTTTTTTGGGGATTTCAACGCGCATTTTTCCCCCTTTTTTTCAAGGCATCTTCAATGTAATCGATATTTTTTTGTGCAACACTTTGCAAGAACATACATTTTTCTGCTTGAAGGACCAACTTTCGATCTGCCAAATCCGTTTCAGAAGTTTTACCTCTGGAAATCCGCAACATTTTTAAACGTTGGGTCATCAATTGTCCGTAAATGGAATTGAAAAAGTCTAAGGTATAATTATAACCAGGTTCTTCGGCAAGATCTGATTCAGCCAAAGCTATTCTACCCGTCATAAGCTCTTGGGGAACTACGCCTGTTTTTTTAATGTTCTCTCTTAACCTGTTTGACTCATCGATCAAAATTTGTAGATGGTCTTTTGCCCTTTTTAAACTTTGTTCCATCTCTTTCATGTATTTTACAATTTTGGCACGCGTCACTTTTTTCATGGTGGAGTTTTGAATTTCTCCATGCAGTCTACTTCGCAGATCTCTAGGTGTTTTCAAATGTTTTATAATTACAGCATCCAAAGACTTGTTGCTCACTTCAGGAAATCCTATCCCACCTTCTGTAGCATTGATCAAACTAACTTCAGGGTGCTTTTTTGCAAAATCACTTATCCATTGAGCTTCTGCAACCCATTTCCACATGGTATTGATAGGTCTGCCATTAATATCAGGCCTTACAATGGCCTGATTGCCAACACCTGGGTCTCCTTCCAGCTCTTTTTTTGTTACATTAGCATCTGCAATGACTCCGGTGGCGTAGCTTTTCATATCGGTATAGGCCAAGTCCATTCCCACAAAAATGATGGGATCGCACCCTAGGGCATACGCGATTTCGACAGAAAGGTTCACAACATTAAAACCTTCGTCCAAATCATAACTTTCAAGTCCTAGTTTTTTTTCAAACCAAAAAGGAGTTTCATATCCTCCTGCACCCGTCAAAAACAATCGTGGCCCATGAACCATTTTAAAAGCATCGTGATACATTCTATTGCGATAAAAGAACGGCACCTCGAAGGCTCGATTTGTTTTCAATCGTTCCAGCTGTGGAGAAAATGGATCGACCCCTGCGCCAAAATGGGGAAGAATGTCTTGAGAACTTAATGCATTCAGCGAAGATCCTCCAGCAAAAATTAACGCTTTATCCTCAAGTCCACGCAATTTTTCATATTGTTTTGCCAGCGAAGGGCCGGCACCGCAGATGATGGCAGGAATTTTTGCAAATCTTCCAAAAAGGTAATTTCCATAATAGGATTTATCAAGGTGCAAAAGATTTCGATAAAAATTTTGGAAAAAGTAGTCGCCTAGCCCTAAGAACTCTTGTACGGCAGTGTTTTTTGTCGTCGTATCAAATTGAAGCTTGTGTTTGAGTTCATCAAAACGCTCTTTTTTTTCTTTGGCGTAAACAGGCAATGCTTCGACAGCAATAGTATTAGTGACAAAAGACCATACAAGGTGTTCTAACACTTTGTCTTCATCTTTGACATCTTTGATAAAATAGAGCTGAACTTGTGGATCGTTGAGGATTTTTGTCCCTTGAGGAGTTTCCAATAAGCGGTGTAAAACAGCAAGGTCATCTTCAAGGAAAATTAAATGATTTCCCTCGCTTTTTTTAAGCCATGGTTTTGCTGCATCATACAAATAGCCAAGCCCCACACCATAATAGTAAAGAATTTGAACTCCATCTATCTTTAGGTTTGAGAAAATCTTTTTTGCTTCTTCTTTTGGATTTTTTGTATCGTGGAAATCGACTTTCTTCTCTTTAATCTTCCCTTTTAAGCTAAGGTCGCCACTTGTTGTTTCAAAAAAGAGAAGATCGTCGCAGTTGACGTAAGGTAGCATCACCGCAGCTTTAGGAGACAACAAGGCCCATTGTTCGACGTTTTTATCGAAGATAGCCGGATTAAGAGTCATCGGTTGGAGGTCCTGGTTGTTTAAAATGTTCCTTCAGATGGTGCACGTAACTTTGCATTTTTGTGAATGCCAATCGTAGTTTATTTGTGAGAAGTGACGCCTGTTTTTGCATGGCTTCGCGCGCAAGCGGTGATTTCCAAATAAGTTCTTGATTTTCTTTATCAGTCCCCTTAGCAAGTGCTACCATCATCGCGTTAGCTTCACTTAATTTAACTAATTGTTCTCGAAGCTCCTCAAACTCCTTTTTCTCTTTTTCTTCGAACTCGGCCCCTTTAAAAAGCTCAGAAAGTTCGTTTACCTTTGTAAGAACACCTTCAATAGATTTCGTTAGCATTTCAGCTTCACGTGTAAATTTCTCGAAGTAATCCTCTTTTTTTATTTCAAATTGAGGAAGCTCCTCTCCATAAGCTGTCCATTTTCTTTCAGAGATCTTTTCACCATCGGGACCATAACTTATCTCTTTTGTGAGAATACCGTTTTCGTGCCATTCCCGTGCTGCACCGACGGGTACATCTAAAACATATTCTGCCTGAATCCATTTTGCCCCGCTAGGTGTCAACAAGATATCCTTTCCGTTCCGTTTATTTTCTGTATAAAAAATTTCACGCATCGGAATTCCATTAGGGTAAAAGAGACGGACAAGCCCATCGAGCTTTCCATTTTTAAATGGAATTGTACTTTTTAAGTTTCCATCAGGATAATAGTAAACTTGGTAGCCTTCTTTTTCTCCATTTTTATATCTTTCGATGGAGTAAACTTGCCCATTCCCATAATGGTAAATAGAAGTCCCTTGTTTAAGCCCATTGACAAACCAAGTTTTTGAGGTCTCTAACTGATTTTTTCCATACCCTGTCGAAGGACCATGTAGCTTCCCATTTTTATAATATTGTTCCATGAGCAACTTATTTTCTGGAGTATAGGTGATTAATTTTCCATTCCAAGGTTGAGGGCTATCTTCCTTAATCAGGTTCGTTTCGACTGTCTCTTTAATATGGAGATCGAGTTCCTCATCCTCGATTGTAAAAGTTTTCCCATCAAAAGTGGGCATTTCCTTTGGAAGATGGGGATCAATCTTGTGTTTAATTGGCGGTCTCAGTTCTTCAGTGATCAGGAGGGCTTGTGCAAGTTTTATATATCTAAGAATATGTTGTATGGTTTCATTTAAAAACTGAATCCTTGTTGGAAATTCATAGGGAGAATCCCCATTTTCTTCTGCAGCAGAAGAAATGATTTTCGCAAAATCTTTAAGTCTTTCATCTAAATTTTCTAAAACTGCCTTATAGCCCTCCTGAGAGGTCAACTGTTTTTCAAAATAATCTGGGGGATCTTGAATGCTTTGATTTTTTTCCAACAGTTTTAATATATCAAGAAGACTCAGACGTATGACCTCAATAGCATCACGAATGTTTTGGACATTCACTGACTCCGGCATAGGGTTTTGTTGTATCGTTGCGTTGACCATACCTTGGATATCTTTCGATTTTGTAAGATATTTTTCTGTAACTTCTGCGAGAGGTATGTTTTCAATTTTTTGAAAGCCTATTCCTCCTTCTGTTGAATTGATAATGGTTGTCTCGGGATGAGATGCTGCGAAAAATGTGAACCAATAGGACTCGGAAATCCACTTCCAGAGGGTATATACAGGCTTTCCGTAAATATCGTTTTTTTGAACGACCTCTTCATATTCATTTTTTGTGATCAATGTTTCAGCAGAAGTATGGATAGCATGGGTAGCAATACCAGGCGCATAGGAAGCCCCCTCGGTATAGGCAAGATCAACCCCAATTAGAATAATAGGATTACATCCTAGAAATTCTGCTAAGCTTACTGAAAAATTAATAACATTGGCGCCTGCATCGATGAAATCGCTCTTTAATTTAAGTTTTTCATCTAGCCAAGGACCGACAGAATAAGCTCCACTATTTGAAACGAATAGTTTTGGACCATGAATAATTTCAAAAGCTTGGCTATTCATGCGATTAGTGTAAAAGAACGGGACCTCAAATGCAGTATTTGTAACAAGCCTCGCAAATTGGGTTGGAAAGGGATCCAAACCTATGCCAAAGTGAGGTGTTATCCCATTTCCATTCAGGACATTCATGGTGCTACCGCCACCAAAGATCAAGGCCTTATCTTTAAGTCCATTTAAGACATCTAGGTGTTTTTTTAGCGAGGGGCCCGCGCCACAAATAATGGCTGGGATTCCTTTGAAATAATTTCGCATCCCGGTGACATTATAGGATAATGGCATCTTAGATGCATTTCTGAAGAAGTTGCTATAGAAAGCACGTCCAGAGTCCAAATATTCAACATTCTCAATTTCTCTCCATTGCTTGAGAAATTGGCATTGAAACTGGATAAAATTTAAAACGTCAGCTTTGCGACGAGCATATTCTTTTAAAGCTGTGATTTCCGTTCTTCGGAATAGGAGGTCTTCGACAAGGTTGATCACTTCCTGTTTCGATGAAAATTTTACGTGATAGGCATAGATGTCAACTTGAGGGTCCATTAGCAGTTCTGTGGAGGTTTCCATTTCCAAAAATCTATGAAGAATAAACAGGTCATCTTCTATGAAAATCAATTTTCTGGAAGATTTTGCGTGGAGCCACTCTTTTGCAGTTTGATAGTAATAGCCTAGTCCTAAGCCATAAACGACAATTACATCTTTACTAGCCACATCAATTTCGTTAAACCATTGGGATGCTTCTGCCTCAATATTTTCCGGAGAATGAAGAAAATATTCTTTATTTTGTGAAGTACGTTTAAGATTAATCTGCTGAAAAGTGCCTGTATTACAAAATGACCAAGGCTGCGATGAAAGGTCATTTAACATTGAAATGACAGGGATCGCTTCTTTTCCGATTTTCTTTTTTAGAAGCTCAATATTCTTGTAGAACAGATCGGTTTCACTCATGAAACCTCACATTTTTTTCCAGCTGTCGCCACCCATTCTTTTGAATTTGGAGCGTCTTTTAATGATTGCGCGCTTTTTACCTGTCGATGATTTTTCCATCACATGCGGTTGTGCAACGGATGCTTGAGCTCTTTTTAATGCGTAACGTAATCCCTCAGCATCCCAACGGGTCCGGGCTGCACGTACCCAAATTTCTTGCTGACGTTTGGTTAGCCCTGAAGGCATTTTTAAAACGCCCTCGTTTAGAGCTTTTTGATCAAGATTATGTTCAGTTGCCTCAGACTTGAGTTTTTCAACATAGGCATTCATGGCATTTTCAAGATTCGTAAGACGCTGCTCAACTTCAGGGGTGATATTCTTAGGATCGATCGGTTTGCCCGCATTCTCTTGAACTTTTTGTAAAAGATTTTGCACATCTCGAATGACATTATCTAGTGGATCATCTTTTGCCATTTGCGTTCCTTGTAATTACTATTTTCATGATAAAGGTTTTCTATTATACTTTCAATTTTACTCTATATAACCCGGTTCTTTCGTGTATAAACTTGCCTCTGTTGAAGATATTCCTGAAGGGAAGGCTATTCTTGTTCACGATCAGAAGGATCGGGAGATCGCTCTATTTAAAGTGAACGGGGAAATCTTTGCTTTAGATAATCTTTGTCCCCATATGGGTGGTCCCCTTGCAGAGGGAGAATTGGATGGAACATGTCTCACTTGTCCATGGCATGGCTGGACGTTCGATGTGAAAACGGGTGATTGCGAAAATATGCCAGGCGACAACGCTGAAAAAATCCAAATCCTTGTCCAAAACGGCTCAGTCTACCTTAAAGAATAACCTATAATCACCTCCACCGCAAGGTAGTGTTAAACTTCAGGCTATAAAGGTCTTTATATCGAATACGTTATGCTGACTATCGCATCGTTTATACAATTAAAAAAGATGTATTCGTCATTTTAGTCGTTGAAACTGGACATAGAAAAGAAATCTATCGCTAGAAATTCGTAGCGAGGCATACGGCTTTCGCAGTCCGTTATGATAATCCTTTCCCTTTTTGTACTAATGTAATATTACATCAGTACAAAAAGGGAAAACGGATTTTGGGAATACATAAGAAGGAACACGAAAAGTTATTTTTTAAATCTTTTTAATAGAAGGTCATAGGATGGCAAACCTTTTTCGAAAAGGTATTCGCCTGAGGACTTGTCAAAAATGCCTATTTGCATTTCGTTTTGATTGGCGATTGCCAGGTAGTAGGCCTTTACATAGTGGTTGTAGCTGACAACTTGGTTGATCACCCGCTTTGTTAAAGGAACAGCCTTGCATTCAATTAGAAGCAAAGGATAAAGAACATGCTGAGGATGAATGTTTTGGGCAAAGCAGATAATATCTGCTCGACGTGTGGGCAATTTGCATGCTATTGAACCCATATGGGGCATTTGATTCAGATTTTTCTCAAGAGCAATATTTGAAGCTGGAAATCCAAGAATATCAATCAATTGTGCTAAAACACCTTGCCGGATTTTTTCCTCCGGCAAGGCGCTTACCCACTCTTTTCGCACTCTGCAAAATAATTTATCAGAAAGATTAGGCTTCAGGTTCGATGACACCGTAGTTTCCATCTTTCCTTCGATATATCACTTTGATTTTCTGATCGTGTTCGGAACGGAATACTAGGAACACATCACCGCTAAGATCCATTTTCATGACGGCTTCGTCATAAGTCAGGGACTTCAGAGGCATTGTCTCTCTATCCACTATTGCATGTGGACGGTATGCATCAAACAATTCCTTGTGATTGAACTCTTCAATATCATCATTGATATCGTTAAGATCATCATTGCTATGAGGTTGCAACACGTTCACATTGATATCAACTGTCGCTACATCCCTAGCTTGATGGTCTTTGATTTTATTTTTGTAACGTATAAGCTGCTTTTCTAGTCTGTCTACCGCCTGGTCAATCGATGCATACATGTCAGTCGTAGAACCTTCACTTAGAACATTGATATTGTTCATCTTAAGATTGATCCGGCAAATTTGAAGTTGTCTTTGAACATCAAAAGTGACATTCATATGGACAACCCTATCTGTAAATCGTTCAACCTTAGCGATTTTTTCTAGGAAGTAATTACGAATTGCATCTGTGATTGTGATATTTCGTCCAGTGATATTGATTTGATACCCTTCTTGGACGAACTCGGCAGCTTTAGCTTTATTGCTCATACGCACCCCTTTTTGTGAAGTTGAAGGTCTCGGTACTTTTATTATAAACCCTAAGGAGAGAATGGTGCATTAACTATTTAGAAAAAAGCGCACCGAAGAGGGCTCGAACCTCCAACCACCCGGTTCGAAGCCGGGTACTCTATCCATTGAGCTATCGGTGCAGGGAATTAAGCAGAATATACTACTGAGAATAAATTGGAAAGATAGAAGTCAGAAGTCGGAAGTCGGAAGACAGAAGAGAGCTATAACGTTGCAGAGAAAAATAACCACGGAGAACATGGAGAAAAGAACAAATAGGGGGTAGATAAAAAGCTTTTTATTTACCCTATATTTTTCTTTGCCCTTCCTCTCCGTGTGCTTCGTGCACTCCGTGGTTATTTTTCTCTGCAACGTTATAGCTTTTCTTCTGTCTTCAGGCTTCCGACTTCTGAATTCTGGCTTCTGAATTCTGAATTCTGTATTCTGAATTCTGGCTTCTGAATACCAAGGATTTATGCAACTAGAACAAACTGAAGGGATTGTAATGCAAGTTACCCCTTTTCAAGATGCAGATGCGATCTATACTGTCTATACCCCTTCGATGGGGGTGGCAAAATTTGTCATGAAATATGGACTTTCTTCCCGTATGCGATCAAAAGGAGCTCCTACAGTCCTCACAAAGGCTGAATTTATTTTTCGAAGGGGGAAAAGCGATCTCCTATCTTGTAAGGAAGCAACAATCCTTGAGGCTTATCCGAGGATACGCGATAGCCTTGACAGAATGGAATCAGCAGGTCAAATGCTTATTGCCCTTAGGCAATGTCAGCCCCCTGGTAAAGACTCCCCTATCCTTTATCAGCTGCTCAACATTTATCTTGAAAAACTTTCTGAAGTTGAGGACCCTCGGATTTTGGCGGCAAGCTTCAAGTTGAAAATTTTGCGTTACGAAGGATTATTGGCTTATAGTGACCTGTGTACTAGCTGTAAGGGAACTTTTGCTGATTTTAATTTTTGTGATGGAGAATTTTTCTGTCCTCAGCATCAACCTAAAGGTTCCAATTATTTTGATCAGGAAGAAAGTAAAATGTTTTTTGTGCTGGGCCTTTCCCAGTCATTGAATGATCTAAAAACACTTGCCCTGACAAACATTCTAGAAGGTAAAATTAATGCAATTTTCGAAGAATTTATCAGAACGTAAGATTTTTTCTTGATAATAACTCTACGCAATTGCTAAGATCATGCTCTGTTAAATTTATGCGAAAGTGGCGGAATTGGTATACGCGCTACTTTGAGGTGGTAGTGGGAGAAATCCCGTGGGGGTTCAAGTCCCCCCTTTCGCATTCTTCCTCATAGCCTTTAAATGCTCTCTCTGATACACTGTGAATTTTGAATGAACTCATAAGACTTTATGGAATGTTTTGCCTATTGTGCTGCTGTCTCTTATCAAATAAAATCTTTATATGACACTCTCCGAAATCAATATAAGACAACGCCCTTTAGGGACGTAGTTCATATAGAATTGTCAAATTCAGGTTTGGAAGGGGATGTTTTTATCTTTTCTTACGGAAGTGTGGTCACTTGGGGTTTGACCAAAGAAAGAAGCTTGCAAGTTTTAGAAATGATCCGTCCTTTTGAAAATTCCAAACTGGACGAAATTGAGACTGACGAATTCACATACCATTATGGTGAACTTCCGAAAGTTGATGAAGATGATATTAAGTTAGCGAACACCGATGTATTGACAAAGTTAGCGATCTCTCATGGGATAGCGCAGTCCGTGAAACTTGGCTCTTTCGAGACTGCGATCCAAAAAACTTTTAACTCTACTCGTCAAATTCCAGAAGAACTAGCGAAAGAAGGGAAGATTAAGTTGTCGAAAAGGGAGATCCGTCGAAAGATGGGTGAACTTTTCTTAGAGCGAAGCTCTATTAATATCCACGTGGATGTTTTGGACACTCCAGAATTTTTTTGGGAGTATCCAGAGTTAGAGCAGTATTATAAGATGATCACGAATTATCTGGATGTATCAGCAAGAGTGCAGGTATTGAATCAGCGTCTTGATATTGTGCATGAGATGTTCGAGATGTTGGGCAATGAGCTTAACCATCAGCATTCAAGTAGGTTAGAGTGGACAATTATTTGGTTAATTATCATAGAGGTAGCACTGACAATCTTTCGTGATGTTTTCAACATTATTTAAAAATTTTCTTCTTTATCTGATCAGAATATATCAATGGACAATTAGTCCGATCATTGGTCAAACCTGCAGATTTTATCCAACATGTTCCCATTATTCTCATGAAGCTGTTTCAAAACATGGCTTTTTCAAAGGTGGATGGTTAATGTTGCGCCGTCTTGTCAAATGCGCACCATGGCATCCTGGCGGCCACGATCCCGTCCCCTAAAAGAATTCATAAGCTATAACATTGCAGAGAAAAATAACCACGGAGTGCACGGAGGACACGGAGAAAAAGAAAAATAAGGGGTATTTAATCAACTTTATACATAACCCATAATTTTTTCTCCGTGTCCTTCGTGCACTCCGTAGTTATTTTTCTCTACAACGTTATAGCTTGTCTTCTAACTTCTGACTTCTGACTTCTGATTTCTATTTTTTTCGTTGCTAATTAAATATTTTTTTTGAATTGTGCAATTAATTTTGCAAATCTCCAAAGGTGATGCGATGAAACGTTGCACATTCAAGAAAATTTATTTCCAATTAGCTTTTCTCACGCTGACGGCTTTTTCTTATCCGGGGGCAGTGACTGCAAATCCGGTGAATCCGCTGGTAATGGCCGGAAAAGCCAAATTTGAGCATCCAAACGCATCCACATTGGTAGTCAATACTCCCAGCGATCGCCTTGTCATCAATTGGGAAGGCTTTTCTATCGACAAAGGGGAACTTACAAAATTCGTCCAACCTGGAAAAGATTCAGCCGTTTTGAACCGTGTGACAGGAGGATCTCGTAGTGAAATCTTTGGTGCGATCGATGCAAATGGGCAAGTTTATCTGATCAACCCGAACGGCATCATTATGGGAAGAGATTCGCAGATCAATGCATCTGCTTTCTTGGCCTCAACATTAGATGTAAGCGATGCTAATTTTCTAGATGGCGGTGATCTGAATTTCTTAGGGAAAGATGTTGGTACAGTCGTTAACTTTGGAACGATCAATGCATTTGAAGGCGACGTCATCTTGTTAGGTTTCCAAGTTGACAACCAAGGAAATATTATCGCTCCTAATGGAACAGCAGGGATTGGTGCTGGTCAAGAAATCTTGCTACAAGTCGGCAAAGACAAAAAGTTTTTAATCCATCCAAAGCAAACATCGAAATCTGATGGCACTGGAGTCAATGTAGGTGGAACAATTCAGGCTTTGCGAGCAGAAATCCAGGCAGATGGAGCAGCTTATAATCTCGCGATCAATCATACAGGTATCGTGGAAGCCACAGGTGTTGTCAACAGAGGCGGCCAAGTTTATTTAAGCGCTGAAGGTGGAGACACCTTTGTGAATGGAAGAATCAGAGCAGACGAGTCAGTCCATGTCTTGGGTAAACGTGTAGGACTTTACGATAAAGCAGATATCAATACTTCCAATAAGAATAACGGCGGTAATGTTTATATTGGCGGCGGCTACCAAGGCTCCGATGAGAATATCTACAATGCAAACCAAACTTATGTCGCGGGTGGAGCTAAAATTAACTCATCAGCCATAGAAAGTGGAAATGCTGGAAATGTCGTTGTGTGGGCGGATCAAACGACACAATATTACGGTGATATCCAAGCTCGCGGCGGATCTGAATCAGGAAATGGCGGTTTTGTTGAAATATCTGGTAAAGGATATTTAGATTTTAATGGAAAAGCAGATCGTTCTGCAGAAAATGGTAATCTGGGAACTCTTTTATTGGATCCAAGGTCTATCACCATTACAAACACAGATAATAATATTCAAACCTACAGTGTTGACCCATTCCATACTGAATATACACCTGATGGACTCTTATCTAGTATAGACACTGCGACGATCAATTTGGCTTTACAATCAGGCGATGTCATAGTGGCGACTGATAATGATGGCTCTCCTGGTGCTGGTAACATCTACTGGGAAGAGGGCAACGATTTAGTCGTAACTCCTCCAACTGACACAAGTCTCATTTTGAACTCCATTAATAATATCTATATGGGTTCTGCCTATGCCAACACTGGCAATGGAGATGTCGTCTTTAAAGCTGTTAATGACATTAATTTTCAAAACCTGAATGGCACAGGTACAGTCGTAGGTATTTTAATTGGAGGGGGCTCAATCACCCTTCAAGCTCAAAATGTCAATCTATTGCAATCGGCTATTCCTTTACAAATTGGTAACCAGGGGCATCCAAATACCGGAAACGTTTTAGTGGATGCAACAAATGGTAACTTCAGAATGGAAGGTGGATTTATCGCGGGACAGCCTGCTGATCTTTCTTCATCTGCAGGGAACGTTCATGTCAATGTGTTCAATGGAGATCTTTTTTTAAGTGGTGTAGCATCGCCTGCAACCATATCAGCTCAAAAGGTTCATGTGAATGTAAGAGATGGCTCCCTCTATTTACAAGGGTCAACATTTGATGAAACAACAGATGCTGGAGCAGCGATAGTAGCAAATACCGGAGTTAATGTTGAGGCAGGAAGAGATCTTAATCTTAGAAGTGGGGATGGTGTATCTAATTTCTCGGGTATATTCAATGTCAGTGGAGATATGAACTTTGACATTGGTGGAGATGTAAACCTATTCGGTGGTAATGCAGACCAAACTTTTGCTCAGGTCGGATCACTTAATAGCACATCCACCACGAATATTTCGTTTACTCATATCGGTGGAAACTTAAACCTTATTGGATCTCAAAATGCCACTGCTACCAATTCATTTGCAGCAATTGGTAGTGGTGATATTACCTCCATTGTTGCAGGCAGCTGGAGCGGTAACATTAATATCACTGGAAGTGAAGGGACAACAATCACCCTTCTAGATGGTGCTGCACCGAATAGTTTTGCACAAATCGGTCACTTTGGCAACCAAGTCACAAGCAACACAATTTCCGGCGATATCGCTGTGAACGGTGTGGGGCAAGGAATATTACTCACTCCGCAAGCAAATTATGCTGTCATCGGTCATGGAAGCAACTTTTCCAAATTATCTATAACAGGAAATATTGATGTTGATATTTCTGGGGGTGACTTAGATTTACGCGCAACAAGCATAAGCGGTGTAAATACAGTTGCATTAATTGGTCATTTGGATGGAAACAACATAACCGGCGATGTTAATGTCAATCTTAATGGCGGTGAACTGAAGCTGATTAGTGGTGATAGCGCTAATGCAATCGCCGGAATTGGTTTCTTTGATGATATAGATAGTACAATTTATAACGGTAAAGTCAGCGTTGATGCAAAAACGATTGATGTCATCGCAGGCAATGCTGCAGGCGCCGACGCATTCATCGGATTTAGACATGGAATTAATATTCTGCCAACTTCTTCTGTGACAGTTTCAGCTGATAGTGATATCTTGGTCCAAGCTGGTGTGACAGCAGCACCAACAGGTGGTGGAGGTAATGCATTTATCGGTTATCAATCGACTGTCGCGACACCCATTTATCTAGATTCCATTAACGTAACATCCCGTGAAGGAAATATCTCTATTTACGGCGGCCCTTCCACTGACCTCGTTTCTGGCTTTGGGTTTATTGGCGTTGAGCTATTGGGAGTGACGGGAGCTCAACAGCCTCAGTCCCCAGTGACTATTTTAGCTAAAAACGGAACCTTGGGACTCTTTGGCAAGCAACAAACAATCGCAGGTTCAGGCGGTGCTGCAATTATCAATACTAATGCAATAACTGAGCCGTTTGATCTAGTAATTGATGTAGGAACTTTAAGGTTAATCGGCGGTTCCACAGCACCTGTTGCAGGGGGGGCTACAGCCCTTATCAACAGTCCATTTAATACGAACATCACAACAAAAGAAAACTTAGAGCTCTATTCGCAAAATGGAACAGCGACAATCAATACTGGACTTGGACAATCCACTTTTGATGTAGGAAAAGATCTTATCCTCCAAGCAGGTATAGGAATCGCACAAATCGGTAGTCCAATCCCAACGGGCAACAATGCAGACTTAACCTTTAAAAATGTAGGTGGAGATGTTGTTGTCAGAGGGGGAACTGCCACACAAGCAACAGCGATTATTGGGCATGGCAGAAGAGCAAATACGGCAACAGGAGCCTATGCAGGCAATATTGTGTTTGATCATATCGGCGGAAACGTCACCATCCAAGGGGGAACTAATTCATTTGCTACTGCTCAGATCGGTCACATTGGTTCAAGTGTAGTTTTGCCGACTTCAGTAACAAATAACCTTTTGGGAGATGTAATCCTGAAAGATATTGATGGGTCTCTTCAAATTCGCGGCGGCTCAGGAAATAGTGCAACAGCAACTTTAGGGCATGCAGACCAATCAACGAATTTTGGAAACATCAGAGGCTATATCGAAGCAAACGCTTCTTCGGTTTATTTAATCGCAGGCCAAGCTCCGAACACAAGTCGTGCAGATGCAACAATCGGTTTTAATCCGGCGCCTGGCTCTGGAGGAGTGATTAACTCCCAAGGTATTACAGTTCACTCAAATGATGGTATCTCCTTAACCGCAGGGGTGGACTCATTAGCCACCATAGGATATACAGCCTTTGGGGGTGCTTCTCAATCCGAAATTCAAAGTATCGATGTCTTAGCCGAAACAGGAAATGTGACATTGACAGCTGGGGTTGGTCTATTGGCGGATGCATTCATAGGTACTAGATCCACTGCCCCTGATATTTTCGCTCCACGTAGTAATATCCGCGTCAAAGCAGGTCAAGACGTTGTGTTAACAATACCCACAACTCCTGCAGGAAATGGAGCTTCAGCTATTATTGCAAATACCAACATAAACAACGGCATTCCATTTGATGTGACCATCGATGCTAGCGCTATTGTATTGTTGACGGGGCAAGCGGCAGCTCCAATAGGTGAAGCTTATATTTATTCTGGTTCGAACCTTGACTTAACATTTTCAGATAGACTAGATATTAACTTTGATGCTACTCAACCCAATTCCTTACAAGCCGGATCAGCTTTTACCTCAGCACATGAAAGTGCATTTATCAATACGCATAAGCCTTCATTAGGAGCTATCAATGTATTAGGTCCTTCACCTGGGACTGAATTTTCAGGCATTTCAGCTGCCGAAGGTGATGTAATTATCGGATCTGATAACTTCCTCGGGGCAGGTGCGGTCACTATCGGGTCTTTGTCAGCTACGCAATTGGGAGCTTCTCAAATTGTAGGGACAAATATCGATGCAAACATTGAAGGTCCTTTAGTCGTTGCAGCCCAGGCTGCAACAGTTCTTTCAAGGATTTTTGCAAATAACAATAGTGACATTAAAGCTCAAGAAAACATCCAAATCAACAATTGCGAGTCTCTTGGCGAAGCCTATATTGCAACGAGTGTAGGAAATAACTCGGTTCACACTGAGCAGGACATCTCTATCAATCAAAACGGAAGTATATTTATAGATGGTTTTAACAGCAATGGTAAGCTGGATGTTACGGCTAGCCGCAACGTTACTCTCGATTGCGGTGGGATCATCGCGAACAACGGACTTGGAGATGTCAATGTATCTGCCGGTCACGATGTCACTGTCAACGATGGCAGTCTAATTACTACTATAGGAACAGGAAATGTCAATATCGATGCCGCAAGAGATTTCAATGTGACAACAGCATCTATCGTTAGCGGTGGTGGAATCAATACAACTGCTGGAAGGGATACTTTAGTCTTTTCTAGTGCCATCCGGCAAACTTTAGCCAATGACGCTGGCATTCACATGGAATCTGGCAGAGATGTTATTGTTACAGCAGTTTCTCCTGGTATATCAGAGATCTCTCAAGTTGGAACGGGAGATACTATAATCCATGCAGGGCAAGATATCGATGGTACCAATGCAGTCATCTTAACTGCTGGGGAAATTACAACAATAGCTGCTGAAAGAGACCAGAATTGGAATGCGTCGATTATTACTCAAACTGCACCTGAAGGTGTGTTTACTGCTTCAGCAGGACAAGACATCACCTTGGATGACATAACAGTCGTCACAACTGATGCAGCCACAGCGAATGTTACAGCAGGCCAAGATATCTTCGTTCTTGGAGGCTCGATTATCAATCATACCGGTGTAAGCACATTTAACATAGATGCTGGCGAAGATCTCCAAGTGATCACAACTGAGGAAGGTCCAACAAGTACAATTTTATCTACTGCGACTGTTGCGAATATAACTACGGGTCAGGATGTCATTGTTACTGGAAGTATCATCGATCATACCGGTGCAGGGCAATTTAACCTCGATTCAGGAAATGATGTTACTTTGACTGATGGTATCATAGCAACAACTGCTGCTGATACTCATGTCCATGCAGAGAAAGATATCAATTTATTCGACGATAGCGACCTTATACAGACTGGTACAAGTATTTTTGATTTAAAGGCTGGTGAGGATGTCAATGTTACTGCAAGCACAATCTTAACGAATGCGCAAGATGCAAATTTTGTCGCAGGCCAAGACATTAACTTTAATTCAGCAACCATTGAACAAAATGGTGATAGCAAACTGAAGTTGGATGCTGGTGAAGATATTAACATTGCTAACAGCACTGTCCTCTCAAATGCAAAAGATATCAAAGTGAATGCAGGTGATGATATTCATATCACTGACTCCATTATCTCACAAACGGGAGGAGACGCCTTAACGTTCACTTCAGGACAAGGCATTCTGATCGACGGCGTCACCCAAATTCTCTCCCCTGCTGAAGATGTTTCATTTACCGCTGGCTTAGATATCAAGTTTGAAGATAACGCCGTTGTAGAGCATACTGGAACAGGATTCTTTACTGTTGATGCGCGTGAAAACTTCTTTATGAATCAAAACGCACGTATCACAACAAATGCTTTAAAGGGAACATTCAACGCCGGAATCAATATGTTCATGACCGGCAACACAATGATCAACTTTAACAGCAGCGGTATACAGACTTATAATATCGGTCTAGATCTAACCATGAAGAATAATGCATTGATCAGTACCTCCGATGCTACGACTTACATCAATGTAGGAAGAGATATTTTCCTTGATGGCAATGCTAAGATCTTAGCCTTCGGAAACCGAGAATTTAGAATGGAAGCTGGCAATGATATCATCATGGATGATGATGCCCTCATCCACCAACAGGATGGTGAAATGTTTATCATCGCTGGCCACAGCATGATCATGAAAGAGCGTAACCTGATTGAAAACGAATTCGGAAATATTACCATCGTCGTCGATAATGACTATCCAACACCTCCGTTCTTTGGAACAGGCGGATTCCGCATGAGCAATGGTTCCAAGATCAATACCAATAATCACGGAGACTTTCATCATTATCATCACCATCATGTAAGCAATCACCATGACAGTCATCACAATTGTAGTCATCACGACTGTGATAATGAGGTAAGTACATTTGATCACAGGAGCAGCCATCACCATCATGGAGATGATCATCGACACGGAACTGTACGTATTTTCACATCTAGAAGAGCATTCAACAGGATCAGTGGAAGGATCAATGGATTTAAATTCACACCAGGAATTGAATTCATAAATACCCCAGAAGAACAATGGCATACGTATTTCAATACAGCGATTAAAGGTGTTCCATTCACAGTATTCTATAAGAATTCTGGAAAACCACACTTCCCGCAACCTCCTTTGACAGGTAGAATCCTGCATGATTTCAGACTTGCAACCTCTGAAGCTTTTGTGGATTGGAGATACTATGACCGTTTCTACTTTGACGTAAGATGCATAGATTTGTTTAGCACATGTGCTTATACAGGACCTTGTGAAGATCGGGAGTACGATTTGTTAGCTCAGTACAAAATGCTGCGCCAGCTGTACCACAACCGACATACAGTACAGTATGATTTGATTTCGGCATTGCCATTTTAGTAAAAGGAATATCAATGAAGAAGAAGCCTCAATCTTATATCCGAATCCCCTATTTAGCAGTGATGGCCCTCACCCTGAGCCTCCCTGAAATGGCCGTAGCCGCTAATATTAACAAGAAAGCATTTGTATACGACTATTCTGCTGAGAATGCAGGAGAGGTTGTCATCGAAGATTTGGGCAACCAAACTCACCCGATTCATACTTCTCGGATAGATCGAACAGGTCAAAATTTTTATGCCTCAGAAATTGAGACTCCAAGACCCCCTGAGGTTCCTCCTGCCACACCTTTACCGCCCGAAACACCAAGACCGTTTGATCGATATGAACAATCCTTTGTTTCTGATGAGAATTTCCAAGGCAATTCAACAAGAACTCTGGCAATAATTCCATCCACTGCAGCAAACGACATGCCTCCAATTGAGCAAAGACTCCCAGAACCCCAAAACATTCAACCCACCTATAATCCTGCAGAGGCACAAATTCTTCGTCGATGGAGAGATGAAATTCCAACTGTTTCAAGTGATGTTGCTCCAATTAACGAAATGGGACCTAGAAATTCTTTTACTGATGAACCTCAACAAAATCCACGATGGACAAATAAAATTCCTTCCATTGCTGGCAATGACATGCCTCCGATCAATCCTGATAGGGCTGCGCCTCCTGAACAACTTATGCCCAAATCTCAGCCTCTCATTAACGGTATCTATATCGTCAATGAACCAACTAAAGTTTATCCCGTTGGACTTGCGGAACCTTATGGAGTCAACTTCCAACAGGATGTGAATGTAGAGTTCGACGAAGGGCTAAAAACCCTATTGGAAAGAGATTTTATTGGGCAAGATATTGACAACACATTAATTCCGCGTTTGAAAAAATGCATCCAAAACTATTACTTAGAATGCGGACATCCATTGACCTTCGTCTGCATACCTCCACAAAATGTGAGCTGTGGAATTGTTCAGGTCATTGTCCAAGAAGCAAGATTGGGCAAAGTCAGAACACAAGGAAATTGCTGGAATGCCGATGAGCTTCTCACAAGCTACATCACAATTTGCCCTGGGGAATGCATCAACACAAACGTATTGTTAAATGATTTGGCATGGATGAACAGAAATCCATTCCGCCACACACAAGTGTCATTTGCACCAGGTGAATGCCCCGGAACTACCGATATCGAACTGATTACAACCGATAAACATCCTTGGAGAATTTATGCGGGGATTGACAATACTGGTAGCGATGAAACTTCTCAGGTGCGGCTTTTTACAGGAGTAACAGCCGGAAATCTATTCGGTTGGGACAATGTTTTCACATATCAATACACAACATCGCCTGATTTCCGTAGATACCAATCCCATACTTTAAATTATAGGGTACCGCTCTCCTGGAAACATCTGTTTATGATTTATGGAGGCTATGCTGAAGTGCATCCACATATCCACGGTTTCCACTCCAATGGATTTGAGTACCAAGCGAGCGCGCGTTATATCATGCCTTTGGGATATCTATATGGCGATTCATTGTACGAAGTTACTTTGGGATTCGACTTCAAATCGACAAATAACAATCTTGAGTTCTCCGATGACTCCAGAACGAGCATTATCACAGGCACTGTTAACCTATCGCAATTCATGGCAGGCTTTAACTACGATGCAGAGTATGGTAACTTCGAACTGTTAGGCAGCTTACTTCTATATGGATCACCTGGAGAACTCTTTGACAGGGAGTCTAAAAAGGATTACCAAGAATTGCGATACAAAGCGACTCCCAACTATTTCTACGGACAACTTTACCTTGGCTTGACTTACAATTTCTCATGGGGAAGCGAAGTGGCCTTCTTAGTTAGAGCACAACAAAGTACTGCCAATCTTCTTCCAAGCGAGCAATTTGGAATTGGCGGTTTTGACACTGTCAGAGGTTATAAAGAGCGTGAAGTCAACACCGATAACGGCTTCATTGTCAATGCTGAGTTAAGATCTCCTGGATATAGAATGCTTAGCAACTACTTTTGCAACTGCAAATGGAATGATGAGATCCGCTTCTTAGCCTTCTTTGATTACGGTAAAGGATTTAACCACAGATTATTCCCTGGTGAACGTAGAGATTATCAGCTCGCGAGTGTTGGGCCTGGAATACGTTATCAATTCATGGACAATGTACATGCCCGTTTAGATTGGGGTATTAAACTTAAGCGAAGCAGCCGCTGCTTCGGTTGGGGAAGCAAAATCCATTTTGGCGTTATCGCTGATTTCTAAAAACTTAATAAACGGAAGCCTTTGTTTCCGTTTATTTTGGTAACATCTTAACATATCAAAGTCTTAAATTTTTTCTTGTCATAAACTTCTTAAATAAATAATGTGCAAAATGCACTAAAACAAAGGATAAAATTATGAAAAAACTAGCATTGTTTCTCGCATGTTTATTTGTATCAACACTTTCAGCTATTGATACTGTAGAACCCGATGGCGATAAACTCATTATCCATTGCGATGGCCCATGCAGGGACCAAGAAGTATTCTATGTTAACTTTCCTCCATACGTTGTTTCTCCACCAAATAACTTAGCTTATAGCCACGCTGCTATTACAAAAGAATTCATTTGGCTCGCTGGAGTAACAGGGCAAGATCTTAATGGTGATCCAGTACCTCTCGGACCAGATGGAATTACCCAAATTACCCAAGCGTATCAAAACTTGGTCAATGAACTTAACTACTTGGGAATTTCTGTGGATGATGTTGTGAAACTCGACGTGTTAATTGAAACTGTCACAAGAGATGATTTCTTAACATACAGATCGACAGCTAACGTTGTTCAAAGCAACATTTGGGATGTACAACCTCCACGTACAATTTCAGGAACCAACTACTTGAACTTGGGAGTATTGGAAGTTTCAGCTGTTGTTAAAAACACGAAAAAGCTAGTTGTGAGAGGTCCTCACGATCACGATCACAGCTGCCACCATCACCACCACGACTAAGAGGTTTCCGCTGCTCGCGCGAACACCCTGAAGGGCTGTGCCAATGGCACAGCCCTTGCCGCAGGCCCTGGAACGCGGCAGCGGACCGCGGACGCAGCGGTAGCCTTTCCGCTTAGATTTATCTTAGGTAGGGCAGAATCTCATTTTTGTTGGCGCGCTGAGCCATGAGTCGAAGACGCTCACGCCTGATAGGCTTACCACCCACATCGGGATTTGCTCCCCATTCCAGCAAGATAAGGACTAGATCCCATCGTCTTTTCTCTAAAGCCAATCTCATCGGTGTCTTAAAGGCTTTGCCATGACCATCGGCATGAAAGCCTCTACCCAACAATGCCATTGAATATTCTTTAGGTAAATCTACAGCTCTATGTAATGGTGAGATATTGCCAATGAGTTTTTGATTTAGATCATTCCAACTTGTTGCATGTCTCAACATCAATTCAACAACTGCATCCTTATTAGGTAGCTCGCTTCTGTTTGCATCTGTAATCGCGTTTCTGCCTTCTTTGGATTCTATATCAATTCTGGCCCCAGCTTCTAAAAGAACTTTCACAGCATCATAAAGCCCTAATCTACATGCCCAATGCAATGCAGTACGCCCATAAATAGTATCTGTCACATTGATTTTAGATAAATTATCATCAACTATTGATTTAAAATTGATACGATCCCTTATTTCCTTTCTACTAAATAAATAACGGAAAAGTGGAGATGGATAGATTCTATCGATGGTTTCTACAATTGCAGGATCTTTTAATTCAACTACAGCTATACCCTTTTTCGGATGAACACCTTTCGAAAGGTCGGCTCCCCTTTCAATAAGAACTTTTGTGACTGAATACCCGACAGCCATCTTATGACTTTCCACATTTTCCATTGCAAGAGCAAGCGGAGAAAGTTTTGTTTTGGCCGGACCTTCAATATTTGCCCCATTATCCAACAATAATGTCACTAATTGCGCATTTCGCATTGCAGCATATTGAAGAGGGGTTTGATCAATTCCGTTCAACTCATCTATCTTATTGTAACTGCTGTTAATCAGCTCCTGAATATCTTTTACTGAAAGCGTAGGATCATTTACTGCTATATGTAACAAACTTTCTCTAGCAATGTTCGTTTGGTGTTGCAAAAGAAAGTCAACAATCTCTTTCTTTTTATTCCGAGCTGCCTTCATTACTGCCCAAGTGGTTTCATTGACCATTTGCTGAGCACCATTTTCAAGCAGGACTTTCACGCAATCTAAACCCATATCTATCGCAAGATGTAAAGGTGTCTCTCCACTTGAATTTTGATAGTTAGTATAATTTATCGCCACCCTGCATACTTTTCTCAATACTTCATATGTTTTATCCACAACAGTGCCATCTATATTTTCAACATAACTTGGAGTCAACGCAAGATGTACAGGAGTTAATTTTTCAGTATTGGTAGGATGCTCAACTAAAAGACTAACAATGTCATCACGATCCCGTGAATTGCTTAAAGCTGCCAATAAAATCGGATGTCTTCCATTAACTTTTCGATTAACAACATCACCTGCATTCAGCAAAGCTTTAACTGCTTTATAGTTCCCTCTCAGACATGCCCATTGCATGGGTGTATAGCCCCTTATACTATCCACCAAAGCAAAATTGTCCTTCTCATTTACCAGAAACTCTACTTCACCATTCTCAACAAAATATCTGTACATCACTGGAGGATAAATTCTTGCCAATGTATCAAGAATTACACTTTGATTCGCAGCTCTAGCTAAATCATCTAACCGACCACCATTTTCTATGACTGAGGAAGCTTCTGCGACATCTGCCCCCAAGCTAATGCAAAGGTTCACAATCTCCCACCACGCTTCCTCAGTTTGGGCTTTTCCAACTGCTAAGGCGAGAGGCGAAAGTTTTCCAGGACCAAAGATAGAAGGGTTTGCTCCACGCTCAAGTAAAAGCTTAACAGCTTCTATGTCACCTTTGTCCATCGCTAGTTGGAGTGCAGTACACCCTTGAGCATTTACATGATCAATAG
Source organism: Parachlamydiaceae bacterium (assembly GCA_039806825.1). Classification (GTDB taxonomy): domain Bacteria; phylum Chlamydiota; class Chlamydiia; order Chlamydiales; family Parachlamydiaceae; genus JBDHQB01. The sequence goes on from JBDHQB010000006.1 coordinate 82,656, forward strand.
CTTTTGCAAAACCGTTGTCAAACAATTGATTCAGATATCCAACTCTTCTCTCATCAGAGGAATCCAAAATCACCATTTGAATCAAAGTCAACCTGTCTCTATTTGTCTCAGGGCTTAAAAGTAATTTGATAATTGATTCTTTAACCTCATCATCCACCCCCGTCGCTAAAGCAGCTTGAACAACTGCCCTTTTACCATAATTAGAAACTAGAGTGGTATTTGGTCGGTGTTCTAATAATGCTTTAACTGCCTCTAAACTCCCCGTACCACAAGCACGATGTAGTGGAGTAAATCCATCATTACTATCTTGATTATTGATATCAGCTCCAAGCCTCATCAAGAAATCAATCAATAATTTGTAATTGCAATCCCCTTCACGTTTTACTGCAGCGAAATGAAGAACAGTATAGACATCTTTGTTCTTGTCGTTTGTTTCTGGATTAGGAATATTTATCCATTGTCGCAATGAATCAAAGTTGAAATTGGGGTGATGACTGAGATTGTCTATTGTAATTTTACTGTTTGAATTGTAAAGAAGATAGAATAATGGAGTTAGTCGGTCAAAATACTTTCTTTCTTTTTCTTCTCCGTCATCATCAACTATTTCACTTCTTTCTTCACTGTTTACAAAAAGGTTGAGATCGTAGGCTTTTCTTAATAATTGATAAAACGTCTCTAAACTATAAGATCGAGTAATCGTAGTTTCGATAGCTTTAATGTTTTGGGTCAGCTCAAGAATTTCGAGTGCGATTTGTGTATTTTCCTTTCTATGCGCACTTTGCATTAAATTTGTAATATCATTACCTTCCAAACCTGCTTGTAAAACTTTATTTGAAACCTGTATCGTTTTTCTTATCGTTTCAAGGTTATTTTCATCGGGTTTAATCAAACTGGTATATATTTCTTTAAATCTAGAAGTGGCTTCAACCTTTCTTTTGGCAGTCAATAATAGATAGATGGGTAAACTGAAGAGGCCAAAACCTAATAATGAGATCAGAATGTCAGTAAAATGAAAGCCAATCGAAACTTTTTTTCCGTCCCAAAAATTACGATCTTGATTGGAGTCAGCCAGCAGGGCCTGCTCAGAATTAATAGTTAATGGATGGATCAAATGATCCCAACTTCCAAAAATTTCCCCTACAGGCATTGAAAGGGTCCTTCGTATAAAATTAAAAATTTAATTAACTATTAGGTATTTTTAATGACATTCCTGGCTTTAGAAAATCATTTTGGATATTATTATATGATTTTAAAGTGTTTACGTCAATTTTAAACTTTTTAGAAATCTTCCAGAAAGAATCACCTTCTTGAACGATATAGATGCGCTCTTTTTTATTCAGAGGCGTAGGACTGGGCAAAGGGAGGGTTTTAGGTAAAGGCTTTTTTGGTCCTTCGGCAATTAACTTGGGTTGGGGTATGGGGGCTTTTTTGGGAGCAGCATTCCATTTAGTAGCATTTGGAACAAATCGGGACAAGATCGCATGAGGGTCAGATGGATCCTTTTGAGATTCCCCTACATACTTATATAATCTATCAGACGCAGCATTCCAAACTTCATCACTTCTTGGATTGCTTAGTAGTGCTATTGCAAATTTCTCAGCGGATGGAGTTCTCGTCGTTAACAAATCCAACATCTGCATAACCGACGTGTCATCCAATTTTTTTGCAGCAAAATCTCCATCAGTCTTTAACAAGACATAAGCAGCAGCTTTCGATTTTCTATTCACAAATTCCAATAAAAACTTCTGCCTACGAAAAGGTGAGAGATCTTGCGAAATCTTTTGTTTCTCGGCGAAATTATTTAACACGCCCCAATCCCCATCCCGAAGAATCGCAATCAATTCCAGTTTATCAATAGGAATTTCAGAACGGGCAAAAAGCAGCTCCACAGCCAAAAATTGTGGTGTTAAAACAAAAGCATCCATTAGCGATGGGTCAGGAGGCATCACCTGTTTTTTAATCATCCCAAACAGTCCTTGAGAGGTCAATGGCCATCGTTCGGTATTTGCAAAATCCATGATTGCTGCAAACTGTTGATCATTCAACCCGGGGAAAGCTGATAATTTTTCATTCTCATAGAGCAAAGTTCTTTTTTGTAATGGCTGAGGATTATTTAAAAGCGCTCTTCCCAAATCAAAATGATAATAACCCACAAGAACAGCAAGAGCTAAATCACGTTGTGTATATCCATTTTCTACTAGTTGAGTATCTGTCAGCTTGGCTTTCAATTGATCATAGGAAAGGGATTTCAAGCTTTCAATAACTTCAGAACTGGTTTGCTCCAACGCAATCGGCTGCTCTGGAGATGTTTCAACCGGCTTTAGTTCGTAATAAGGAGTCGGAGGACGCTCTTTTAAAATCCAATAACCAAATCCTCCGGCTAGCAGAATATTCAACCCTCCGCTTGCCATCAGGGCTATTGTCAATTTTCTTACAGTATTAAGATGAGAGCTGTCGGGAATCATTGGTTTAGTTTTTCAATATTTTCTTCCACAAGTTTTGAGAGGGTCTTAGGAAGTCTATCTCCAAAGATTTTATAGTAATTTTTCAGTTCTTCCATTTCTTTGAGCCATTCTTCTTTATCTACCTTTAAAAGCAGCTCTAAGTTTTGCGGGGTAATGTTTAGATTTGTAAGGTCAAGATTTTTTGGAACAATCCCTACAGGCGTCTTTGTACCCTCAGCTTTTCCGTCAATGCGTTCGAAAATCCATTTAAGAACTCGCGAATTTTCACCAAAACCTGGCCATAAGAATTTTCCATCAGGCCCTTTTCTAAACCAGTTGGCTTGATAGATGCGAGGTAATTTTTTTTGGTCTCCCATCATTCCTATAGTTAACCAATGTGAGAAATAGTCCCCCATGTTATAACCACAGAATGGCAACATTGCAAATGGATCATGTCTGAGTTTTCCCATTGTCCCTGACGCCGCAGCTGTCATCTCTGAGGATATGCTGGTTCCCATGAAAACACCGTGCTGCCAATTAAACGATTCCATGATCAATGGAACCACAGATCCTCTTCTTCCGCCAAAAATAATCGCAGAGATAGGCACACCTTTGGGATCTTCCCACTCAGGAGAGATCACTGGGCATTGTTTCGAAGGAACTGTAAAGCGTGCATTTGGATGGGCTGCCAATTCCTTAGATCCTGGCGTCCACTCATTCCCCAACCAATCAATTAAGTGACTCGGAGGCTCGTTCGTCATCCCTTCCCACCAAACATCGCCGTCATCTTTCAGGCCCACATTGGTAAAAATGGTGTTTCTTTCCAAAGTCATCATTGCATTAGGATTCGATTTCATCGAGGTACCTGGAGCCACTCCAAAAAATCCTGTTTCAGGATTAATGGCGTACAATTGGCCATCGGGACCAAATTTCATCCAAGCAATATCATCACCGACAGTTTCTACTTTCCACCCAGGAATGGTAGGATTCATCATGGCGAGATTGGTTTTCCCGCAAGCGCTTGGAAAAGCTGCTGCAATATATTTCTTTTTCCCTTCAGGATTCGTCAGTCCTAGGACGAGCATATGCTCTGCAAGCCAACCCTCGTCACGTGCCATTACTGAAGCGATTCTCAAAGCAAAACACTTTTTTCCTAATAATGCGTTTCCACCATATCCACTGCCGAAAGACCAAATAGAACGGGATTCAGGAAAATGGACGATATATCGGTTTGTAGGATTACAAGGCCAAGGAACATCATCTTGTCCGGGATTTAAAGGAACACCCACAGAATGGACACCAGGAACAAAATCTCCGTTACCTAAGGCATCAAGGACTTTTGAGCCAATCCTTGTCATAATTTTCATGTTGCAAACAGCATAAGGGGAATCGGTAATTTGCACTCCGATGTGGGCGATATTTGACCCTAATGGACCCATGCTATAAGGGATAATGTACATAGTGCGGCCAGCCATACAGCCCTTGAAAAGCTGTTGCAACTTTTCAAGCATCTCTTTTGGATCTTTCCAATTATTTGTAGGGCCTGCATCTGCTTGATTTGAAGAACAAATGAATGTATTCTCCTCAACTCGTGCGACATCTCTTGGATCTGAGCGGGCTAAATAACTATTATAATGAAACTTTGGGTTCACTCTAATCAAAGTGCCATGCTCGACCATCTCCGTAGTAAGCTTATTGTACTCTTCTTCGGAACCATCGCAAATGTGCACATCCTTTGGATTGCACAATTTCACCATATCGTCGATCCAAGCCTGTAACTTTTTATTCTTTATCATATCATTTAAAGGATGAATTATGAAGGATGAAGGATGAAATTTGAAAAGCTATGAATTCATCCTTCATACTTCATCCTTCATCCTTTCGTTTATAGCGCTTTTCGTTTTTTAAATTTGTCGAGGTATTCTAAAGCTTTTCCGGTTCCAAGGCATACAGCTAATAAAGGATGAGGTGCAATAATTACCGGAAGCCCTGTTTCTTTGATCAAAGCCTTATCTAATCCTTTTATCAGAGCTCCCCCGCCTGCAATCACCATTCCCCTTTCAACCAAGTCGGCAGCCAATTCAGGAGGACATTTTTCCAATGTGAGCTTAACACTCTCGATGATTTGTTGGATAGGCTCTGCAAGACATTCACGAATTTCAACCGAATTGATTCTTTTAGTCACAGGAAGACCTGCTACTTGGTCACGGCCACGCACTTCCATTTCAAGTTCATTGCCGCCTAAAGTATAAGCTGACCCGATGGTCATCTTAATTTCTTCAGCAGTTCTTGGGCCAATCATCAGGTTATAAGTACGGCGCATGTAATTGATGATGCACTCATCAAATTCATCCCCTGCTATACGTAAAGAACGGGATTCAACAATACCGCCCAAGGAGATAATCGCAATCTCAGTCGTACCGCCGCCAATGTCAATGATCATGTTGGCTGAAGGCTCATGAACTGGAAGATCAACCCCAATTGCAGCTGCCATTGGCTCTTCAATCAAAATGACTTCTTGAGCTCCAGCATGCAATGCAGAATCTTCCACGGCACGTTTTTCAACACCGGTAATCCCAGATGGGACAGCAATTAGAATTTTGGGGCGGAATAAACTTCTAGAAGGTGTTACACGAGCAATTAAGGCTTTTAACATCCCTTCAGCAATCTCAAAATCGGCGATCACACCATCTTTCATAGGTCGGACAGCATGAATTTTGCGTGGAGTTTTACCTAACATCGCCTTAGCTTTATGACCAACAGCTAGAACTTCGTTGGTATTGGAGTCCACCGCAACCACAGATGGTTCTGCAAGAACTATCCCCTTGCCTCGAACAAACACCAACGTGTTGGCTGTCCCAAGGTCGATTCCTACGTCATTTGAAAAGACACCCCTGAATCGATTGATTTTTTCGAAGGCATAGCGGGAGAGCTGGCCCAAAGCCGCTTTCGCTCCCATCTGCTGTTTTTTTGTTGTCATAATCACTCTTTTTAAGAAGTCAGAAGTCAGAAGTCAGAATCCGGAAGAAGTCAGTATTCCCAATCTTCTATTGAATTTGTTTTCATATCTTCTTCTGTATTCTGACTCCTGTCTTCTGAATTCATTTTTATGTTTGTAACAATTCTAATACTTCTTCCCAAGTTAATTTAGCTATCGCTTCTTCATCGCATGTAACTACTTGTTGCACAAGTTCTTTTTTACGATTTTGAAGTTGAATAATTTTTTCTTCGATCGTTTCGAGAGTCACAAGTTTATAAGATGCGACGGAGCGTTGTTGCCCCATTCTATGCACCCTGTCAGTCGCTTGATTTTCCACCGCAGGATTCCACCACATGTCATAGTGGATAACCGTATCCGCTCCAACAAGGTTTAATCCAGATCCGCCAGCTTTCAAGGAAACTAAAAATACAGGGATCGTTTCATCTTCATTAAACTTTTTCACAATGCTTAAACGGTTTTTGGTTGAACCATCGAGATACTCAAACCTTATTCCCATCCTTTGTAGATCGTCTCTCATAATTTGAAGCATGCGAGTATATTGACTAAAGATAACTGTCTTATGCTTACCTTCTATCAATGTTTGCAGAAGCTCCATTAACATATCATATTTTGCAGAGTCCCCTACTTCCGCCCTTTCTTTTGCAAAAATGGCTGGATGGCAGCAGATCTGTTTCAATCGTGTTAACGTTGCAAGAACATGGATTTGTACCCGATCAAAGCCCTCTTTCTTGACCAATTGTGACAGTTCCTCTCGCGCGGAATTTGCGTAAGAACGATAAAGTTCTCGTTGAACTTCGGTCAAATGGCAATGGTATGGAATTTCTGAAACTGGTGGAAGCTCAGCTAACACATCTTTCTTCATGCGGCGAAGGATAAAGGGTGAAACTTTTCTGCGTAAGATCTCGAGACTCTTTGCTCTTGTCGTATTGGGATTGCGAAGATACCTTTCTATAAAACGATCGTACGAACTTAATAAGCCTGGCATCAAAAAGTCGAACAAACTCCACAGTTCTTCCAAAGAGTTCTCAATTGGAGTACCCGTCAAAATTAATCTGTGGTCCGCTTGGATCATTTTTACAGATTTTGCGTTGCGTGTGCCACGGTTCTTAATATGCTGAGCTTCGTCTAGGATCGCATAGTTAAATGGGATTGTTTTGTAAAACTCGATATCTTTTTGCAGCAAGCTGTAGGAGGTTATAATGACATCATAATGTTTGATATCGTTAAGCAATTTCTTTCGCTGAACCGGAGTTCCATCCACAGGCAAAGCCCTTAACTGAGGATTAAACTTATTAAACTCCTCTTTCCAGTTATACACCAAAGATGTGGGACAGATCACTAATGCGACACCGTTTGGACGGTCAATCTTATTTTGGGTCACTGCGATAATCGCCTGCAGTGTCTTACCTAGTCCCATGTCGTCAGCAAGGATCCCATTTAAATGCATATGTCGGAGACGTTCAAGCCATGCTACCCCTTCCAATTGATAACTTCTAAGGGTTGCCTGGATCGTCTTTGGCACAGGCTGTGGATCAAAATCACTCAACCCCAGCATCTGTTTTTGAATGCCTTTTAATTTCTCGCTCATTTCAAATTGGATCGGCAACCCTTCGAATTGTGAAGCATCAATGCTGGCTAAACTCCACAGAGGACGTTGCTCCTTGTGGTTGTCCAATAAATTAATTCCAATCTCATCAAAAATCTGGACAACAGGAGCTAACCTTTCAAGATCCAGCACCAAAATCTTATGGTTTTTTGAACCTTCAGGTTCATTCTTTTTCTTGGCAACTTTTTTGGAGCTCAGCTCAATAAATGATCGACGAGAGGAAAGACATTCCCACAATAGGTCTAAAGTCACACCTTTGAGATGGCCATCTACCTTTAAGTCCACTTCATATAAATCTATACGATCTGTCTCACGCAAAACCATTTTAAAGTGGGTTTCATCATAGATAAATTGATCTAAGAGATTTTCAGGACAATTAAATTTCACCCTGTCTTGATTTCGCGGTATCACTTCTGTCATAAACTCAACAATCTTTCGATCGTTCTTGGCTATGAAAACACCTTGTTGCTCATCAAAAACAAAATCTTGGAACAGGTCTTGAATGATTTTTTGTTCCTCTGTCAAATTTCTAGCAAGTATTCCTTGATCGGTCACAAAGGTCAAAATATGGTCAACGCTTAAGTGAGAACTCGCGGCAGGAATCTTCACCGTATCATAGACAAATTCCAATGACGCTTCCAATTCCCCATTCAAATAGTTGATGTTGCACTCTGCACAAACCCTGCCCACAAAAGGAAGAGTCACAAACCTCTCTATGATATCTTTATTCGCAACTTCAACAAAACGCATCAGCTCAGACAACGAGTTTTCAACAAACGTACCGAATAAGGGTTGAGGTATTGTCACATCCTTAATTGAATTCAAATGGCGTAAATGTTTTCTGCGAATATTGTCCGGGAATCTATAATAGGTCTGCTGATGGATCAATCCCGGCTGCGCACATTCAAAAAATGTGACATCGGCAGGGTCAACAATCGCTCCTCCCTCCAAAATAAGATTCGGTTTCAAAAGTATTTTTGGAGAAGAGGCCACCACATATTCTAATTCAAAACGGAACTTTGCGGGAGCATTTGCAAGCCTCAAAGGCTCTTCTAAAGTGGCCTTATAGAGACACGGAAGCGTTCCACCCTCATCGCCTGGATCAACGGATGCCATCACAGGCTGCCGCTTCGCTGCCATTTCAGCCGCCGCGGCCAAAAGAGCTCCAAAAGGTTCAGCATCGATCGTTGCAATACGCATATTGCGGTCAACCCTTCCAGAAGGTGCTGCATCCTGATACCGAAGATAGTCCATTAATAGTCTTAAAACATGCCCACTATCTGTGTCAAAAGAATCTACCCCGAAGAAATACCTTTTAGACCCTAAGTAAAGAGGTTCTTCAAATCGGACAGAATCAAGAAATTCTTTGAGATTTAAAACTGCTAACGGCTTGGAACGATAAGGCAAACGTAGGGCCAATTGGATCTCGATCTGTTGTTTGAAATCAAAGACAACTGCCAATTCAGCCTTGTCTTGAGGGATTTCTTCCTCAGGTAAAAAGTAAGGCAACTGTCCTAATACTTTGGAGGCAGATATATACTCTGTTAAGAGTTCTTTTTGATTTTTCTTTCCCTTTCGGACAACCTCTTTTGTTTCAGCTTCCTTAAATATGCGAGTCAGTTCATGTTTCTCTTCTTCTTCCTCTGGCTGAACCCTTTTTCCGATCTCTGGATCCCTTGAATAATTGACCACAAGCTCATCTAACCGCTCTTCAAGAAAAAAGAGCAGCGCAGCTAAATGATGGCAATCATATTTATAGCTGCAATCACAATCTGCATCGATTGTGGAGGACTGATGTCTGTCAACTTCAATTTCACAAGTATAAGTATTTTCAAAATTTCCTGTGACTCGACTGCTTACCCTGACTGCATTTGCACTTAGCTTCACAATTTTTGCAGAGACAACCATCTTTTTATCATGAAGGCCCTTGCCTTCTTTTAGAATGGATGGCGAATAGTCTTGGCGCAGCTTACGAAAATTCAGCATAGTATTAGCCACAAGTTTGAATTTATGCGCAGTATAGTTCTGACTCCTCAACTTGTCATCAAAAAAAAGAATTCAGAAGTCAGAATCCAGAATTCTAGAAGAAGGATTTCCCCTATTCAAACTTCTGTCTTCCGAATTCTGAATTCTTTTATTGCAAAAAAAAGAAGCCCAAATCTATACTCTGGCCTTTTGAAATGCGGGTGTAACTCAGTTGGTAGAGTGTCACCTTCCCAAGGTGAATGTCGTGAGTTCAAACCTCATCACCCGCTAGAAAAAGAAATTACCAGCGCGGGTGTAGCTCAGTGGTAGAGCATCACGTTGCCAACGTGAGGGTCGTGAGTTCGAACCTCATCACCCGCTTTTTAAATATTTATGGTCCTGATGATGAAGATGATCTAAATCTTTATTCTGAAGTCCATCCTTTAGTGCGGGTGTAGCTCAGCGGTAGAGCATCACGTTGCCAACGTGAGGGTCGTGAGTTCGAACCTCATCACCCGCTAATATTTTTCAAAGCGAGGTTTTTGTGTCAGATAACTCTAATTCTTTCCAAAATGAAAATATCGATGTGACTTATGAGCGCAAGCCTAATTGCGTTGTTAATTTCAAAGTTCACGTTAAACCCAATGCCACCAAAGCAGCTAAAGAGAAAGCAATTAGAAATGTGACAAAAGAGGTCAGCCTCCCCGGTTTCCGTAAAGGAAAAGCCCCACAAGGATTGATCCTCCAACATTATAGTAAGCATGTGGACAACGAGTTCCGAGAAATCCAAATTCAAACAGCATTTTATGAAGCCGTCCAACTCTCAAAAATTACTCCTTACGACCGCAATGACATGCGTTTGAAAATTGTGAAATATAACCCGAATCAAGATGGCAGCGCTGATATTGAGTTTGAATTTGAATCTTATCCTCATATCCCAGACGTGGTCCTCGATAAATTGGAAGTTCCAAGAGCTGATGTTTCTGAGGTTACACCAAACGATGTCGATGAAGTCCTCAATAATATCCGTCTTCAATTCGCGGAATGGCAACAAGTCAACGATCGTCCAGCTAATGATGAAGACTACGTCCAATTAGAGCTCCAAAGTCCAGAAGGGAAGAAACTTTCTGAGAAAAACCGTCTTCACCTAAAAGATCCGACATTCCCTGCAAATCTTAAAAAGGAAATTGTTGGAATGAAAGCGGGTGAATCTAAAGATGTCACTCCAGCTGAAGATGATGAATGGTTTAAAAATCCTTACAAGATTGTGTTGGATACTATCGAAGTTCCGAATCTTCCTCCTATCGATGATGAGCTCGCTAAGAAAACAGGGGTTCCAAACGTAGAGGAATTGCGTAAATCCATTGAAAATCAGCTTGTTCAACGTCGTAAGCAAAATGCTGTCGACCATCAACGCCACCACATGAAAGAATTTTTGCTCGATAACTACAAGTTTGAACTTCCAGGTAAAGTCGTTGAAAATGTGACAGGAAGAGCACTGGGAAGCAAAAGGAACCAGGAAGAGGAAGAGGCAGCCCACTATTTTGAAGACCAAGCAAGGCTGGCCTTCCTTATCCATAAAATTTCTAAAGATCAAAACATCCAATTAACCGATGAAGAGTTAAGATTTGGCACTATGCGTTTATGGCTGAACCATGTATCACAACATGGCGAAGACAATTCGCAGGAAACACTGAAGCGAATCCAGGAAAGTGCGCCAAACACCTTGCTTTCACAAAAAGTGTTGGATTTCCTCATCAGCAAAGCTAATTTAACAGACGCTTGCACCGATCACCATCATTAGAATGGAAGGGTGATGTAGCTTGTTGTTTGCGCTCTGCGCCTTGGAATGCGGTGGCGGAACGAAGTGGAGCTGCCGCCTTTGCCCTGACCGCTTGCAACGTTTTTGTTTTTCAAAACCATAACTGAATGTTTTATACTGCATGCCTTGTACTGCAAAATCTTTCTTAGCGGTCAGGGCAAAGGCGGCAGCTCCACTTCGTTCCGCCACCGCATTCCAAGGCGCAGAGCGCAAGCAATAAGCTTGTCTTTCAACGCATGGCGGTAGCTCCGCATTCGCCCCGCTGTCGCACTCCACGCCTGCGGAAAAGCTTTAGCGCTTTCCCTGTAACGTCCGCTATTGTCTGCTTCGTCCGCTTTGTCCGCCGCGTCCGCTTTGTCCTCTTCGTCCGCTGCGTCCGCTCGTTTTGCTTTGTCTCCATTGTATTAAATCTACCCTAGGTGTATAAGATAGGGAATGAGTACATGCGAAACCCCAAGGTGAACGATGGATAAATTCAGAGCAATGAGCTCACTAGCTCCCTACGTTATCGAAGATACTGGCCGCGGCGAACGATCAATGGATATCTTTTCCCGTCTTCTTAAAGATAGAATTGTCTTTATAGGAACAGATATCACCGACCACGTTGCAAACGTTGTCGTAGCTCAGCTCCAATTCCTACGCATGGAAGACTCAAAGAAAGATGTCCATATCTATATAAACTCCCAAGGAGGTTATATATCCGCTGGATTAGCAATTTATGATATAATACAATGGATGACCTGCAACGTAAATACCTATTGCTTCGGTCAAGCATCCTCCATGGGTGCATTGCTGCTCGCAGCCGGAACAAAAGGAAAAAGATTTGCATTGCCAAATAGCAGGATTATGATCCACCAACCCTCTGGGGGCGTTGGGGGAACTTCTGCTGACGTAGCCCTCCAGGCTAAAGAGATATTATATCTTAAAACCCGCCTGATTGAAATTTTGGCGGAACGAACAGGCCAATCAATAGAAAAAATTGCAATAGACTCCGAACGGGACTTCTATATGAGCCCACAAGAAGCAAAAGATTATGGCCTGATTGACGAGATAATTTTACCAAAAAGCAAAGCTGGACCAGTTTCAACAACTCCTGGAAAAGCTTAATTGTTATTTTACACCCCATTAGGAACATGACGAAGAAAACAGCAAGTTTGCGTGAACCGCCTTTATGCTCATTCTGTGGAAGAAATGAGGAAGCGGTAGAAAAGTTGATTTCAGGCCCTCAGGCTTACATATGCGACAAATGTGTACGCCTCTGCTCCGGCATATTAGATCGGAAACAACCCACTTCCTTTGAGCTCAAGGTTCTAAAACCAAAAGAGATCAAAGAGCGTTTGGATGAGTATATTATTGGACAAGACAATGCAAAAAGAACGATCGCTGTTGCTGTCTACAACCATTATAAGCGTATTCAAACGATGGGCAAGAAGAACGATGTAGAGTTCAATAAATCCAACGTTCTTTTATTTGGACCGACAGGATCGGGAAAAACATTGATTGCCAAAACATTGGCTATGATCCTCGATGTGCCTTTTGCCATTGCTGACGCGACGACTTTGACTGAAGCAGGATATGTAGGAGAAGATGTTGAGAATATCATTTTGCGATTGCTCCAAGCTGCAGATTTCGATGTACCAAAAACTGAGTTAGGAATCATTTACATCGACGAGATCGATAAGATCAATAGAACCACTTCTAATGTATCGATTACCCGCGACGTATCTGGAGAAGGCGTTCAACAGGCACTTCTAAAGATTGTCGAAGGAACAATTGCAAATGTTCCGCCAAAAGGTGGTAGAAAGCATCCACAGCAAGATTATATCAAGGTCAATACTGAAAACATCCTGTTTATTGTGGGTGGAGCTTTCGTTAACCTTGATAAGATTGTTGCAAAGCGTTTGGGAAGGACTGCAATTGGTTTTGGTATAGGTGATAAGGAACTTATCGACCCAGCTCAAAAAAGCTTGCTGTTATCCAAAGCAGAACCGGAAGACTTTATTCAGTTTGGAATGATCCCAGAATTTATTGGCCGTTTCAATTCGATTGCGAACTGCAATGAATTGACTCATCAAGACCTCGTGACGATATTGACAGAACCAAAAAATGCGATCATCAAACAATATACCGCCATGTTCAATTTGGAAGGCGTTAAACTCAATTTCACAAATGATGCAGTCGAAGCTATAGCGACAAAAGCGATAGAAGCTGGAACAGGCGCTAGGGCTTTGCGAATGATTTTAGAAAAAACGATGCGTGATTTGATGTTTGACATCCCTTCGGATGATACGGTAGCCGAAATCATCATTGAGAAAGAAACAATACTCGAAGGGAAGCCAGCAATTATTAAACGCGGCAAAGAAAAAATCGCATAACTGAATAGATATTCGTGCGCGAAAGCGCACGAAGGAACATAATGCCTGGAATTAGCTATCAGTCAATTGCTTTTGCAGATGTAAACTCTACCTATCAATCTCTTCTTCCTTATCCTTTATTTAAAAGAATTATAGCAAAGCGTGATCTAGACCGTCTCATTGGCTATGAAGCAATCTACAAGGATAAACCCGTAGGATGTATTGTCGTAGATCATTTTGATCGTTTAGGAAAAGGGACTGTTTTAGCTTGGTATGTCCAAGAGAGTTTCCGATTGCATGGGGTTGGGGCAAAGCTTTACTCCCTTCTAGCTGAAAATATAAAAAAACCCGTCCTTTTGACGACCTTCTTTCAAGACTCCGAAGAAGCCCGTTCATTGATCTCAAAGTTCGACTTTGGGCCTCCACAGTTTTATCTAGAGCAATACCATTTTATTCATCAAAACTTTCACCCCCATTGGTTCGATCGAGGTGTTGCACTTCCAAAAGAACTTGAAATTGTTCCCTGGAAATCCCTTTCTATTCAAAACTTGGCTAAGATTCAAAGGCAAGAGGAACAATACACTTTTGAAATTAGTGTGTCACCCATGGGTGAAGAGGAAAATATAGACCTGTATTCAAGCTTAGCCTTACTAAAGGGTGAAGAAGTTGTAGGTTGGATGGTGAATCATATGTACGCGCCGGACACTGTTCGCTACTCTGCTTTATATATCGAAAAAGAATATCGATCATCTGGTGCAGGAATAGCACTTTTAGCTGCTTCTATTGGGCTAAATCAAATTGGGCCCTACCCACTCGCAATCTTTGAGATCAATTTATCTGAAATTGACCCTTCCTGGCGAAAGTTTGTGCGAAAACGCCTGAAACCTTCGGCAGAAAGGGTGGAAAAGCTCTATGTCACTACAAAGTTACTAAAATAAGAACCATGATCAAGAAGCTTAGTAGCGCATAGGCTGTATCTATAATATAAGACTTTAGAGGCCGATTTGCCCAAAGCACCCCTGAAAAATGGGTCGTTGCTACAAATCCTAGCCAAGCCCAAAATGCCAATGTAAGCGCATCTGAGTAGCTTAAAATATGAAACTTTTTCAGTAACACCGCTAAAACAAAAGCTGTCAGCAAAGATACTAGAAAAGCTCCAGCATAATGGAGTGGGGTAGCCACAAGGGTCTTAATATCCATTTTCTGAGCCTCAGCCCAGGGTTTCCCAAAGAGGTAAGGGGAATACCATAAAGAACCTAGGACCATATTTACTAGGGTAGCAACAATAACTCCCAACCAATTTACATCAAATGTTTCTGGCATATTTTTTCCTTTTAAAGCTTGATGGACAGTATGGACAATATGGACACAATGGACATATTGTTTCTTTTTGTATCAACAATTGTATATTCCATAGTGTCCATATTGTCCATACTGTCCATATTGTCCATTAAAAAATTGGCCTCATTTTTGCTACTGTCAACTATTTTAAACTAATAATGTCATTTTATTTGTAGTTTGTTATACTTGTATTAAGGGATTGTTACCCTTTAATATATTTAAACTCTTTTAAATTATCTTGCTTAAGCGAAATTTTGTGTAGACTCAATGAAAGCAAGAAGCACAAGGAGTGTCATTTATGAGCACACCGTCGATTAATACGGATTCAAATGGACAGGTTATATTCACGCCGATCGTAGTTCAAGGGACTGCAATTCTTCAAACAGATACTGGTCAACTTCTTGAACTAGATCCATCGACTGTAAACCTACTAAATACTACAGGTACAGCTACCGTTCCTCTAGAAGAACCAGGTGTCATTTCTGCGAAAGATTTTATAGGACAAACTACAACTGCTGTTAAAGAATCAAAAGAGGAGGATGAAGCTCAGAAGGAAGCTAATCCTTTATATTATAAACTGTTTGGGCTAGGCCTTGTGGGAGTCCTTGAAAGGATTACTTTCTTACAAGGGAATTTGGATGCCTTCGTCGAAGAAAACAATACCCTGAATACAACTGAAACAGCATTATTTGCAACTATGGGTTCTGTAGGTGATGTAAACTCACTCATTTCCCAAATGAATACAGCAGTGAATAACTACAACAATGCGACAAATCAATTTAACAACGGTCAAATCACTCAAGCACAATATGATGCCGCAGTCAATGCTTACAATAACTCTGTATCCAACCTCAACTCACAAATGGCCACCGCTCTTTCAGACTATAATTTTGACATCGCAAATTACAATTTACAAGTTCCAGAGATCAATGGCCACAGACAAAATATTAATGAATATATCTCAAACTTTACTCCACCTGTACCACCTTATCCCTTACTTACAGAATATCCCCCACGCAGTTTAGGAGATGTAGGGCTTCCTTCTGCCACCCCAGGATCTACGGTAAGTTATTCTCCAGGCTTTCTAGACACTGTTCCAACTCCAGTCACAACAGTCAATGGGGATGACATTCAATCCCAACAAATCGATCCTTTGGTAGACGATAATGCTGCCATTAAAGCCCTTCTGCAGGCCAGCGACAACGCGATAGACTTTAACGCAGGGTTGAAACAATTCGGTTTAAGAAGTTCCCTTACCATTAAAAGCACAACGCAAAATATAGATACTGGCGGATCAGGGTCATCTGCTGCGTTTGCCGCAAACTCTGCTGACACAGCATCACAAGCTAAAACTTTACCAAGCGACTTATCTAAGAGCGCCGTTCAAGCACAGGTCCTCGCATTAGGAATTCCTAATGGCTCGCCTCTAGTTGCCGCAACAGGCTATTTAGTTTCGACGCTATATTCGAGAACAGGATTGTACAGTGCTCTAAAAGCCCTTGAATCATTAGGTCTTGTTCTACCCGCACCTGGTGAACCTGGAATTGGCCCTGTTACAGGTGGAGTAAACGCAACCGGACAGGTGGGCCCAATTTCTGCGCGGGTTTCCGCTACGGTCTCTGGAGAAACCGAGCAACCTAATCCATTTACAGGTGTCCTACCAAGTGCAACCCCTGCGGAAATCGAAGATCTGTCCACAACCTTAGCAGCTATTGGAAACATTCAAGCGGTTTCAGACCTTATCAATGGAGGTGAAATTTCTGCAGCGGTTCAGGCAATAGTTGATAGCGATCCTAACTCAGCAAATTTGACTCCAGAACAGAGGGCTGAACTAGTTAATGCAATTACAGGCGCCATCACAATGGATTTGACCTTAGCTAGTTTATTTAGTCTCTCAATAGCTTTAGGAGCACCTAGCCTAATGCAACAATATTTAGGAAATGTCGCTGGCCTTGCCTCACTGTTCCCAGCAATCGATAATCAATCACCAGCAGATATTGTGATCAGCAATCCTGCCAGCATTATCTTTTTCCAACAGATCATTTCAGAGTCATTGCAAGAAAGTTTAGGGCTTTCACAAGAGCAAGCAGACCAAGTTGCTGAAGCGGTTGTCACTAGTGCAATCCAAGAGGGACAAGTTCAGTCTGCACAACAACTCACCCAAGCGTTGCAAGACAGCATTAAATTGGCTTTATCCAATGAAGGCTATGAAATAACTCAAGCCACTGCCGCAGCGAATAGAGCTTCAGAAGAGCTCAATGACACGTTAGCTTTCAATGCAGCAAGGGCAAATGCCATCCAAGAAGAGCAAATAAAAGATGATATTGCAACAAGCTTGGTCAAACAAAATATCAATGAAGCTGACGCTTCAAGGGCAGCAGCTTTAGCTGTCGACCAAAACAGAGCTGAGTTTAGGGACCAACTTTTAGATACCGACGCAGCAGCGAAGAGAGTTTCTGATATAGAACTCTTGGATCAAATTGTAGATAGCCTTTCAGGTGCTGGTATACCTAGAGAAAATGCTCAAATAGCAGCTCAATTTGCTTTCGATCAACAGAAACTAATCGGTTTAGAAAGTATCGCTATAAAAAGGCCTGTTGTCGATGGGCTGATTGCTAGGGATAAGTTGGCTGGCGAACTACAAACACTGATCTATAATGAATTGGTCAACCTCGGCCTTGAGAAAGCAACAGCCATTTCAAGCCAAATTACAAGCACAATTATCCTCTCCCCTAACTCATTTATCAATCGAAACAATGCCTATGTTGAAGACCAAAGAAACGTCTCTTTGAACAAGTATGACGCTTTCCAGTTAGACCAGTTTAGAGAATATCTCAGCCCGACATTGGATCTCTATGTTGCTGCTGAGAACTTTATGGATCCAGGAAAACTGGTTTCCCATAATGCTGCTACAGGGATCATGTACTCTCAACCAGTGGCTATTAAGAATACACCTCCAATATTGGGGTAATAAATTAAAGTTAATTTTATAAGCACTATTGAAATTATTTGTTACTTGAAGTAAACTAAATAATAGATAGTTAGTAGATTTAATAATTTACGCTTAATAAGTCTTTTGTAAGGAGCGCATATGACACTAAATCCGCTCACCACCAATTTGCAAATGACGCAAGTTTCTGTTAACCCAGCAGTTTTAGGCAACTTGCCGGTCTATGCGAATTGGGAATATACCAACGGCAGCGTGGCAAATGCATACGCAGCCAACGTTCAAGCCTTTGTAAACATCTTCAATCTAGGCTCAACGACTGCTACTGATGGCACTGTAACGCCAAATCCAGTCACACCTGCACTGCAAGCTGCGATTATTGCAGCCATTTATGGAAATCCTCCAACTGGTGCCCCAACAGCCGTCACATCAGTACCTTCGGATACTGCAGGCTTAACAACACTTTTGACCAATAAAGGTCTCTTAGGCCTATCTCAAACCATGGTTGAAAATCCTCCAGGATCGAAAAAATACTATGGTTTGACCGTTTCAATGGCAAATAACCTCGATCAACTTTTGAGGTCATTGGTTTCCGCTGGGTGGGATCCATCTACAGGTGCAGCTGGGATAACAGTCGATGTATTAAATAGATGGCGCGACTTGTCCATACTGTCTCCAACGATCCAAGGCGTACTATCTGGGGCTGTAGGTGCAGTCCAAGCAAACCGATCGCTTCAATCTACAATCGAAACAGTATATGTAGCAACCGCAAATGATTTGATCTCGGGCAAATTATCCGACCTTGAACAACAGTTATCGAACTCTCAAGATGTCCTGGACTCATTGGCCAGCATTCAAAACATTCACAACCAGATTGTCGTCAGCGGTAAAGGGAGCATTAACTTCGTTTATAACGTTGCCCTGTTCAATAATGATGACGGCGACTTTGCTGAAGCCTATGCAAGAGCTGCGAGTGCTCACTTTGGACAACCTATCATCCCTCACGTCCCCTCTTCACTTGTGACTTACGGAACACCTCCATTGACAGGACAGCTTGCTGTCCTTGCCCAACAACAAAACGAGCTTAGAGCCCAAATTCAGGCTGGGCTGGACATCATCAACGCACAGTTCAACCAGATGGAATCTATTGGTAATCTTGTGATCGAAGGTAAAACCGTCTCACAAAGATTAGCTGATTACAATTTGGCAGCTAAAAACTATGCCCTTGCGATCGACCAACCCGGAGACCTCTCTGATGCTCAAGTTATTGCTGCGCAGCAAACCTATTTGAATGCTGCAAACGAATTTAACAGGATATTCTGGAACTCACACATATGGCCTCCAACAAACACCACAGGCTCCTCTTCTACTCCTCCAAGCCTTGCTACAAACCCAGTTTCTGCACTCAAAAATTTCTCCACAACCCAGTACACATTGACAGCAACATATATTGACGATCCTCTTGCAATTCCTCCAGTCACACATCAATTATCATCCGCTGAGGCAACCAATATTGCAGGAACTCAACTTGATCTTAACACACCTATGGACTTAGGCGAATACATCAGCCAAAGCATTACATTGTATAGGGGGGTCTTGAGAAATAACTACAATAACTTCGTCAATGTGATGAACGACAAAATCGAAGCCTTGAATGCACAAATTGCCGCCTACAATGATGCAAATCCAACCCTCAGTCAGCTCTCAGAACAGTCAGACTTAGCCTTATTTGCTGATTTACCAGCATTTACAGATGATGTTGATGAGAATTCTTATGACCTAGCGGCGATCAATAGTCCTGCTCCAGATGGATCACAGTATTACCATCCTATCAATTCTGCAGGAACAGGCCTTGAAGGTCGAGTATGGTCTAATTATTTGAACGATGTCACTGGAAATGGCCAAGGTGCAGGTCTTGCATATCCAGGAACAGTCCAACAGGAAACACCCTTCAGCGCAGTCCCAGATATGTTCGGTGGGAATCATGGCGATGACTTTAGAGATAACATCTTGGCAAATATACGTGAGAATGCGACTCTACCTACATTCAACCACTCTAACACCGGTGCTCCTGTTGTTAACACCGTTCAAACATTCGGATTCTACGACCAGGAAGGACGTCCAATATTAACTCCTCAGGCACTGACAGCAAAAGGACAAGGTGTCTTAAATGACTTATTAGAACAGCGCCAAAAATTATTGGATCAAATTACCTTCTTAGAAACCGTCACACCAAAAATCACCAATGCAAATGGAGATTTGACCTTCGATCCAAACAGTTTGTTGGTCAAACTGCGCAATGTTATTGACGATATGAATAACACATTGTCAGCAAACGGAGTTCCTTTGACACAGACATCGCCAGACAACGTTAAAATGACAGCCTTTGTGAACTGGATCTTGGACAACTATGATAAAACAGATGATGCAAGTACATCTAAACAAGGGGAAATCCAACAGACCATTACCTTTGCGATTACCGCCGCACAATCATCGAACGACTCACAAAAAACCAAAGTACAGCAGTTCATGTTTATCTTTGAGGAGTACTACAAATCTGCAGCAGCCATATTGACAAAGATCACCGAAATCATCGAAAAAATAGCTCAGGGAATAGCAAGATAAGGCAATCGCACATCCTAATGAATTAAGCCCAAGCATAAAGCTTGGGCTTTTTTTTGCGGAAAAGCGAACGTAGCGAACGTAGCGGACATAGCGAACGTAGTGGACACCTTTCGCGAAGCGCCTGGAATGCGGTGGCATTCACTTTGTCCCCTATGTCCGCTTTGTCCGCTCCTATTTTGGCACGTAATTCGCTTTATATAATTATCTTTATAAATTTATATTAAAATAATAATTAAAGTGAGATAATAAATTATAGATATATAGTAGACCAAATTATATTTAATTAATTACATATATCTAAAATTTACCTAGCAAGATAAGAAATGGAGGCAATTCCATGACTTCAACAGTACCCTCAGGATATAACGGTGTAGGCTTTAACTCATCAATTGATTACCAAGAGCTGCTACCTTACTTAATTCAATCTCTTTACTACGACCCAACAGATCAAACAGCAGCTCAGACAGGTTTGTTAACAATCCCACCGTCACAGACCCAATTATCAATCAATACGTATTTGACGACATATTTTACTCAACCTACAAACTTGATTAAAAGCTTCCCAAGCACACTTGAAAGCTTCATTAACCAATTCCGACTTGCTAACGGCATCACAACCGAAGTCGACCTAAGCGATCCCTCTTCAGACCCAATCTATAACGGTTTTTATACAGAATTTATCAACGTATTGAAACTACCTGGCGATATACCAGGCTCAACTACACAGCAGGATATCGAATTATTCCTTCAAGCATTCTCTAACTTCCTTACAACCTACAACTTCCCATCTTCAAGATCATTTGCACAGATTCCCGATCCTAACCTCGGCGTGTTATCAACTCCAAACCCCAACGGGGTCCCCTACTTCATCAACCAGTGGCACGATTACCTTACACGTACAGCTTTAGTGACCAGCAATGATGACCACAGCCCAAACGTCATTCAAGCGCAATATAAGACCGTCTTCGATGCCTATTTTGGAGCAGGATCATCTTCTGGAACAGCATTTACCAATCAGGTAGGGCTCTTTATCAACAAGGAAGTTGATGACAATGGATTTTTCGTCCCTAGCCAATCGTATGGTGAATGGTTGAAATATGTCCAAGAACTCTATACGAAAAGTTTAGCCGGTTCAGGATCTACAATTGTAACAACTGTCGGACAAGCATCCCACTCAGATGGGCCAATGGTCATCAACAGGATCCTATTCTTGTTGATCACCTTGCTGAACACAGTTCAACAGGTCGCCGCATCACAAGCTCAACGTTTGTCTTTCTTGACCAGCTGGCAAAGGGCTTACACCGATCTACTCGGGCAAATTAGATCGTTCGTAAAAAACGGTCCAGAAGGTTTGGACAACGATGAAGTTATTAGTAAACAGTTGAACCCACCGAACCAACAGTACACCACGATCATCCAAGCAAGACAACAAGCAGTCAGTGATGACTCAAAAGCTATGCAATCCACTGTGCAAGGCAGCCAAGACATCGCACAACAACAGGCTAGTATGATCACTTCATTCATACAGGAGATAAGTTCAATCTTGGCAGTGATATTTAAATAATAACTTTAACCCAAAGGGTTTTGGCGCATTGAACAAAACATTAAAAACAGCCTACTTACAAATGATGATGCCAAAATAGTAAAAGCTAACATCGTAGGATGGGAGGATACTCCATGAAGAACCCAAAAGAGGGCATAAAAAAAGCCGTAGAGAATGTAGGCTCTCAAGTTAAGGATCAAAAGGAAGTTGCCTTAAAAGTCATGTCAGGCAATATGTTCAAGCGTGATTTTTTGATGAAAGATATGCTTGGCATGAACGATAACATGATAGAGGGGATATACGGACAAGCCTATCGACTTTACAATAATGGTAAATACAAAGATGCCGCACACCTATTTAGGCTCCTGATTATGTTAAATTCGACTGAGCCCAAATATTTGATGGGTCTAGCAGCCTGCTTTCATATGATGAAAGAATTCAAAAGCGCAACAGAAACTTATGCCCTTTGCGCTATGCTAGATGATGGCAACCCCATGCCCCATTTCCACTCGTCAGATTGCTATCTGCAAATGAAAGATATTGGGTCGGCCATTATTGCGTTAACGATGGCTATCAAGAGAACGGAAGGCAAACCGGAATGGCAAACATTGAAAGACCGTGCCTCCTTAACTCTTGAAGCCTTAAAACTAGAATTATCGGAAAAAATAAAAAATGTAGGAGAGAAAGAGACGGCGTAACCGACTTTTCTGCATTTTATAAAGTTAAATGAGGTAAATATGACAACCACCGGTGGAGATGCATTTGCACCTGGGATGTTAAATCCTTATTCAAATAAAGCGTTTGAAAACATGAGCGAGTCAGAAATATCCATCCTAGCAAAAAGCTTGGATGACGTTTCTGCCGGAAACAACCTCGCGAAAATCAAAGATGTTCTTGAAAATGCCAAAGCAAGTGGTGAAAGCTATGTTTCAGCCATTTTAAAGGCTTTAAGCGCAGACAATCCTAAACTGCCTCTACCTAATCCGGATTTAGATCCCTTACAACAAAACCTGGATTTCCAAAAGTGGATTTCAGAAAATAGTGTTCAATTGCCAGGTAAAGATGAGGCTGAGAACTACGCTTATTTAATGAATGCTATTACTGCAATCTCAACAGGCCAAATGGCGCCTGAAACTTTAGTAATGAACGATACTTTTGAAGCCAAAAATCTTTCTGAAACATTAGTAGATGTGTTTGGTCTGGGTTATCAAACTAATGCTTCCGGAACAGCAGCTGTATCAGCTGGACCAACAGAAGCGTTTAATGAATTAACTCCAGATGAACAAACTGAGATTAGAGATTTTATTAGCAACTTAAACTCTACTCCGATTTCTGGCGATGAGACTACCGCAAAATCAATGGGCGATGTCCGCAGCCTGATTGACGGGTTTTCTGGAACAGGAAAAGTAAACAACCTAACCGACGAAGAGTCTATTGCTGCCAACTTAAAATTTGCTGAAACACTCGTAGAAAACGCTGAGTTCAGAGCAAGCATTGAAATTGCTGGCTCTGGTCAAGTTGCAGATGGCCCCCTCCCCCCACTCACCAAAGGCTATTTATTCAATGCAGCCGCCCAACTGGATGATATGTCTACAGGCATTCAGACCTTGCTTGATAGCATTCCAGCAGACACCAAGAACGGTGATCAGATCGAAATGAAAGACTTTTTGAAAACCGTTTTAACAGCCATAGACAACTTGCGCAACTTGATCCGCGAAATAGCTAATGGCAACTCCGCAAAAGCAAGAGAAGCTTCATTAGCAAAAATGAACGACCAGATCTTCTCGATCGATGAACAACGCAGACAACAGGAAAAAGCGGAAAAAGCAGCAAAAAAACAAAAGACCATTGGTCTGGTCATGAAGATTCTTGGTCCTATCCTGATGGTTGCTTTAGTCATTGCAACAGTGTTATCCGGAGGATTGGCAGGACCTCTGGTGGCGATATCAGTTGCTATGTTTGCCGTTGCTATCGCAGACCAAATCGTTTCCCAGGCTTCAGGTCAAGGGATGTTTTCACGCATGTTCGATGCGATGTCCAAAGCTCTACCGCCAGGTGTAGCGCTGTTTCTTAAGTGTTTGACGATGGTGGCAGTGATTGCTGCGGCAGTACTCTGCCCTGCAAATGGCGCGATCGCAATGGGATTGGCCTTCCAAATTATCAGCAGCATGGGAGTACAAAAAGATATTACATCCATTGCAAAAGACCACGGTGCGAGTGATAAGACTTGTTCGATTATTAGCGGAGTAGTAACCGGATGTATTGCTGCAGCTGGCATCGTAGCTACTGCAGGACGAGGTATATCTCAGATGAGAGCGCAAAATCTTCCTGGAGAAGTAGCAGATAACCTGGGAGATCTTGCCCTTAGGGCAAAACCCAATCAAGCTAACCCAAGTTTCATAAATTCGGGCTATGGAAACGTCTCAGGGCAAGGAATAGTAACGACACCTAAAACTTTGAACTTTAAAGATTCAATCGTTAATACTTTTACGGGCAATGTCAAAGAGGTTGGAAGAGCCCAGGACCATACAGCTATCAATATCCAAAGGGCCTCCATCGGTATAAGCACAGGTTCCCAAGGAGCCTCTGGTGCTTTAGGAGTTGTAGGATTTGTAGGCGCAGTCGATCGGGCTAAATTTGAAAGGGAAAACGCTCAGATCGAAGCGTTGATCATCCAACTGGAAGCTCAAATGAAAGCCTTACAGAAGATCGTAGATACTTTCTTGAATGGTGGATCGAGCTTAAACGAATTTGCTGATAGTTGTTCTGAACAGATCAACAGTATCTTTAAATCTTTGGGCTCAACAATGACTGACCTTGCGAGGGCAGCAAATGTTAAAGGATAATCCCGATAAGAAGGAGGAACATATGACAGTAAATGTCGATGTTGTCATCAATGCGGCAATAGAAAGCTTTGCAGGAAATGCTCCTCCACGTACCAAAGCTGCCCTGGCTAAAGCCATGGGAAAATCCATTAAAGAGGGTGTCGACCCGGCGGAAGCGTCGGGAATGACATCTGAAAAATTTGAATGGCTATATGCGCAAGCGTATAGCATTTACAAAGCGGGGAAATATAGGGATGCAATTGCACTATTTAAATTTTTAGCAACGATGAACCCTTCCGTATCCAAATATTACCTCGGACTAGGAGCATGCTATTTCATGCTAAAGGATTACGAAACAGCTCTGTTTCCTTATCTTGCCGCAGCGAATATCGATAAACAAAGCCCCATCCCTCTTTACTACGTAGCAGAGTGTTTCCTAAAATTAAATAACAAGGTAGCTGCATTAAAAGCTTACGAACAGCTGTTGGAGATATTTGATCGAGTTCCACTCTTTCCGCACCTCCAGCAACGTATCAGAATGAGTGCGGAACAAATTAGACGGGAACTACAAGCGGCTCCTTAATGGCTTTCTGATGGAGAAAGGCATATGAGCATAACAACTGGATCAGGCATTGGCACTGGAAACCCTTTTCAGAACCTAACGCCAATGCAACAAGAATTGAGCGCAACTGACCAAACCCCAAGGCAGGCTCTCGGTATTACAAAAAATACCGATGATGTCCTTTTTACAACTTTTGGGCAGAACCAGTATGGACCTGACAAACGAGATATGTATAAGTCGACACCCTCGAATCCTAATTTGGAACGTCCTTTGAATACATTCCGGGTCAGTACGGGTTTAGTTGATCAGGAGGGCCCTAGCTTCGAAGCGAATTATCAAACTCTTTTAAAAATGCTTGATGAAGATACCCGGGAATACCTCGAAGGCGAGCTGGAATATCCCCAAGATCAACAGGAAGATTGGGCAAACGCTTTAAATCAAGTCTTGCAAGGTATAGCAGTTGGAATGACGATCTTTGACAATATTTATGGCAGTCTTGGTCTGGAAAGCATCCAAAACGGCGCTTTGTTAAATGGACTGTCCGCCCTAAATGCTGTCAATTCATCCAACCAAAATATTAGTGATATCGCTTCAGCAAATTCTCAATACCTAGAATCACTTGGCCCTAATGACCCGAATTACGACAAGTCCACTCTCGTTAACACTATCCTCAAAGAATATGTTGAAACCCTTGGAAACATTATTGCAAGCATAAAAAATGAGGGTGTAACACCTAACTCAGACAAAGCCCTTACTAACCTTTCTAATAAAACAGCAGATTTTATACCTGAAGCAAAAACATTGTTAAGCTCAGGCAATCTCGGAACATTAGTTGTTGCACTTACCACTATGGCCTTTATCACAGGCGCTAATGGCCTTCCCTCAGCCTCTTCAGCAACATCTATTAGCCTAAATGCCACTTTTCTGGGATTACAAGATACTCCAATAGGATCACTTTCTAATGCCTTCGCATCAGCCCTACAGGCCTTGGCATTGCCTGAATCAGGGGCAGGAGAAAAAGATTTATTGACCGGCTTAATTGCCGCAACCATAGCTATATCTGCAGGAATTGCCTTCGCCACTTTGCCAGAAGGAAAGCCTACCTCTGTAGATAGCCATAAGCAAGAATTGGCCACTGCCTTTATCTTAGCAGCAGGAATACCTCTAACAATTTTTAACGAAGCAGGTTCAGCTCTAGGAGCTGATGAAAAAGGACAAAAAGCTATTTCTGCAGCATTGACCGCCCTCTCATTGATGGTGGCAAATTTTATTTGGACGCCTAAAAATACTGAAGAAACCTATAGACTTCCTCCAAGAACCTCTGAGGAGGTTAGAACAAGCTTGCAGGTAATCGCAGATCAGATCACCGATGCTGTACACTCTGGAAGATTGAGCAGCGCCTCTGAACCTGTCGCTGCTGCTTTATACCATGCAAGCGCCTCTTTAAGCGACGGGGACTATGGAACATTTTTTAGCGTCCTTAGTACTGGATTACATCAACTCGGAATCAATTGGGCAGACCTCACAGGAGATCTCAAGAACATTGGCGATGCAACTACAAACGCAAGAACCGCTCTTGATCCTGCTAACGTCTCTGTTCCTACCCAAACGATAAACGCATAAAAAGGAGACTATAACCATGACTGTTGATATACCACAAACTCCTCCACCATTTAATTTGGATGATTTAGGAGCGATTTTTAGAGATGCCGGCCTTGCAGGTGGGCAAAAATTATCAGAATCTCAAATTGATATCCTTGCCGATAAAGTGATTTCGGCAACAGGAAAAGGAAACCGCCTAGATATCATTGAAAGCCTTCAAAGTTTTCAGGACCTTGGCATCCCTATTGATGAAAATGCCTTTAAAACTTTAGTCGGGGGTCAACTTGCTTTTATTCCTCCACCTGATTTAAGCAAAGCCGGCGGGGGTCAGCCTGAAACAAATGACTTCTTTTTAGCCTCATTGAATACAGTGCTTGTAGAAGTCGTTCTTGAATATATCGACTTCTTGAAAGAGAACGATGTTGTGATGGGCGATCTAGGTGTCGATAATTTGAAAGCCATGTTTGATTCTGCATTCGAACGCGCAAGAAATGAAATCGAATTAGGTAATAAGCAAGCTGCCAAAGATATGATCGAAGGTGTCGCAAGCTTAGTTTCAGGTATTGGCAGTATGATCACTGCTGGTATGAGTATTAAAGAAGTTCGTGGTGCAAAAACTCAGGCTGCAGAAGATATTAAGTCTACTATTGTTCCTAGAGAACAATCCCTTTTCAAAGAAGCTCAATCGCTGCACCGCAGTCATGGTGGTGCTGCAGGTGAAAACTTTAACCCTAACTTTGCTCAAGGGAAAAGTAGTGCCGGAAGAACTAAATACGACATCGATAAAGATGCATTTGATCTGCAATCTAAAAGAGTTGAATACAAAGCAGGAGCTTTCCAAAAAGCTGCTTCGAAAGCACAAATCTACGGACAAATTTCAAACTCCGTTGAAGGGATTGCAAAAGCCGTTTCCTCATTCGTTTCTGCATCATACGATAAAGAAATGGGACAAATCAGAGCTGAAAACGTCATCTTGGAAGCTGGACAAAAAGCCGCAGAACAAGCTTGGAATAAAGCGCTTGATAGTCTTTTTAAATCGAATCCGCAAGACCGGGATGCAATGGCAAACTTCTTGAAAGAACTCCTTGCAGCATCCGCTAGAATTGGTACATCAAATGCCTAAGGAGATTTCCAAATAACGCAGGCTACATAGCCTGCGTTGTTTTATCCAGAAATGTAAGGAAGGTTGACTATGCTAGATGATCATATGAAACAACTGGCTAGGGACTTCGAACTTACAGCTCCCTTTGCTTCTGAAGTTCCGGGAGTTTACACAATTCCCCTTGAACAGGGGGTTTCTATCAGTATTGCTAACTCTCCGCAAGGTGGCTATTACATTAGTTGCCCTTGCGTTGAAATTCCTACTACCAAAGAGGAGGAATTTTTTAATTATATGATGCTTGCCAATCTTTTCGGACAAGGCACCAATGGGTCAGTTTTGGGAATGTCAAATGAAGGGCAAAAATTAGTCCTTTCACATGAGATCGATCATGAATTAAATTATGTTGATTTTAGAAATGTATTAGAAGATTTTATAAATTCGGTTGACTTTTGGAGAGAAGAAGTGCTCAATTACCGTTAATTAAAGGATGAAGGATGAATACAGAATACAGAAGTCAGAATCTAGGAGAATGATAATTCTGAATTCTATTCTATCTTCTGGATTCTTAAGGCGGATTAACGTTATGGCAAAACTTGTTGCAGAGGAAGGATTACTCAAAGGACTTGTTTTAACGCTCGATCAGGGAAAAGAATGGGTTATTGGACGAGACCCTGATGCAAGCCAACTGTTAATAGAAGATCCCTCTGCTTCCAGAAAACATATGCTATGTCGCTTAACGCCAGAGGGTTTTATAGTTGAAAACCTTAGCCAAACAAATCCTGTAGAAGTCAATAATGAAATAATTACAAGTCCTCACTTGCTACGAGAAGGAGATATTGTTAAAATAGGTAATGGACAGTTTAAGTTCTATTCAGAAAATCATGAAAATAATGGGAATAAAACCCCAGAGGCTGAAATGGCACAAGTCCCACCAGAATCCTTAGAAAATAATCCCGACGTACCCGCTCAGGAGTCTGAGTTTGAAGATGAATGGGATGCTCCTCATGATACGATCTTTGACGAAGAAGAGGAAGCAAAAACAGCCCCACATCCTACTCAAGAACGTCCTTCTTTAGCAACACCTGTCAGCTTCGACCTTCTCGAAACAGGACGATGGCTCCTTAAAGTTGTTGGAGGCCCTAATCAAGGGGCTGAATTCCCGATGATTGCTGGGGGAAGCTATACAATTGGTACAGACCCAAAGAATTGTGATATCGTTTTCCATGATACCAGCGTTTCACGTCAACATGCACGCATCACTGTTGGAGAAGAGGACAATCTCTTAATCGAAGATCTCAATAGCCGTAATGGAACCTTATTGGAAGGTGTTCCATTGCAAGGTAAAAAGCCTCTGGAAACCAATACCTTAGTCACGACAGGAACAACAACTTTTGCTGTTTATGATAGAGAAGGGAAAATGCAGACCATTATCTCACCCCTTCTACCCTCTATTGTCAAGGTTCTTAAAGAGAAAGAACAAAAAGACGCCTTTGAAGAAGAAGCTAGGAAGAAAGCAGAAGAATCTGAATCCCGTGCTAGATCTCTCGAAGATCTGCAAAAGAAATTACAAGATTCTGAAGCACACAAACGCTCAAGCAATCTCGGCGGCTTTATCCTCATCTCAATTATTACGGGTCTATTTACCATTGTTGGAATTGGTACTTTAACCCTTTTCCAATCTGAGCCTATCCAAGAAGAAAAAGTAGCTGACATTGATAAAACACTTACTCGCGCCCTAGCACCTTTTCCTGATGTACGTTACTCGTTTAACGAGGGTTCAGGAAGGCTTTTCTTAGTGGGTCACGTGATGACACAAAATGATAAAAATGAGCTCCTCTATAACCTCTCAGGCATCCCAGCTATCCATAGTATAGATGACTCTGGAGTGATCATAGATGAGCTTGTATGGCGTGAAGAAAATGCGTTGCTGAACAAAAATCCTGAATGGCGCAGCGTCACCATTACTTCACCTACTGCTGGAAAATTTGTCATCTCAGGTTACCTGAAGACCCATAAACAAGCTGAACAGCTTTATGATTTTGTTAGTTCCTCATTCCCTTATCTTGACCGCTTAGACCGCCAAGTAGTTGTGGAAGAAGATATCAATAATCAAGTTTCAAGTATGCTTAACCAAGTAGGCTTGATTGAAATTAAAGCAACCTTCCAAAACGGTGAATTGATCCTTTCGGGAGGGGTTCCTAGCGGAAAGCAAGAAGTGTTCCAAGCGGTTATGAATGACTTCAGAAAGATACCTGGGGTCAGATCTGTTCGCACGACTGTTAGCCAATTGCCTCAAGAAGCCTCCATGCTTAACATTTCAGACCGTTACGAGGTTACTGGCTTCTCTAAGGTTGGAAATAACTTAAATGTCGTAGTAAATGGCAGAATTGTTACCAGAGGAGATGTATTGGATGGAATGAGAGTGACAGATATTTCGCCTCATGCCATTATCCTAGAGAAGGATGCAGTAATATACAGAATTGATTATTAGGAGGAAGTCAGAAGACAGAAGTCAGAATTCAGAAGGAAAGAACCACAGACACCTGTTTTATTCTGGATTCGGAATTCTGTCTTCTGACTTCCTAAAAAAGAAAAGTTAAATAAATAGTTGTACTTAATTTGCAAAAATAATTACTATTTGTTAAACTAATAATTGTAGAAGTATATAAATTGATTTTACATCCATTGGTTTTTTAAGAGAACTTTGATATACAGTTTTGCAATATAGTTGTAAGGATTGAATATGTTTGGACTAGAAAATCAACGGAAGAAAAAGAAAACGGAAGAGTTCGTCTTCGAACTCGAAAAAGAGCTTCTCATTCAGAAGAAGCATAAGGAAATTAAAGAACGTGTTGAAGCCCAAATCCAAAGGATTAAAGAGATCCTCAGGACAGGCGAAAACAAGGAAGAATTTGATAAATTTGGGATTCTTCTGCAAGGCTACACATCCTTGCTGAAAGTGATGTCCAGATTTAATCCCAAATAGTGAGCGACTAACATTCTGTTGGGCGGCAATTCCCGCTCAAATAGATCCGTTAAAAAAAGGATCAGCATTTCTGGCCTTAGGCCGCGCCAACCTTTGGCAAGGCAATGATAGTAGGAATGCCGCCCAACAGACTGTTAGTCTATATTATAAATTGTCGTAGGGGTTCGAAGGAAGCTAAGTCACAACGATGCTTCAGGAATTGTACATTCTAGTTCGGATTCTAGACAGCTACTAAAACCTTGTTATTACATAATAACAAGACCTTTTCTTAGGAGGATATCCTATGTCCACCCAAACGTTAGTAAATGCTACCGAGTATAAAGGCGACCAAAGACAGAACGCTTTTAAAGTCAGTGCATTGTTCAAACTGATTAACATCGCTACCATTAGCGCCCAAGCCAAATTGACCGAAATTCAGAATAGACGTAGCGCGATCAGTATTGGTGACATGTTTGAAATGCAAATGTTGATGAACCACCTTGCGCAATTGTCCGAAATGGGTACGTCCGTCGTTGCAGCTTGCAATACTGCAATTTCAGATATGGCCCGTAACGTTAAAGGATAAGCCTAAGCTGATGCTCATGGATGGTACGGTCTTTAGGCCGTTAACCCTCCATGAGCTCAGCACCTACAATTGCGGGGAGTTTATTCCTCACAGTTGTGTGTTTAGATGTGGGAATGGAGCTCGATTAAAATATGTGCACCCATGTTGGCATACAAAGTATGACAACAGTTATCGAGAACCTCTCGCATCAAACACACTACTGCGAGGAATAAGCGAAACTAGACTAAACCATAGCGTAAAGGACAATCATGGATGAAAGTAGGCTCCGCGATTTCAAGGAAGACTTTTCCTTACTGATCGAAGCAGGATTCGTTGCTGTGAAACAACTCGATGAAACGAGTTCCACCCGCATCTTTCATGCGGCACAAGCAATGAGCCCCGATAGTACTGCTCCTCAAATTGGGTTAGGGTATGTTGCCCTAAACAAATTAGAGGTGAAACAAGCGACGAAGATTTTTGAAGAGGTGACCAGCAAGGAACCTGAAAATCTTTTAGCTCAGTGCTTTCTTGGAATATGTTTCCTGCTAACGAAACCAAAACGGAAAAAAGGTGAGCAGATCATTAAAGCAGCGATGGAAAAAACAAACGATCCTACCATTAAAAACCTTGGTGAGATCAGTTTGGATTGGGCGCGCAAAGATCTGACGAAAGAAAAAGCTCCATTCTTTGCCGGTGGAGGCCAGGAGTCGGAGTAGGATGAAGATAAAGCTTCATTCTGACCATCCCTTGAAGGAAGGGGGAATTAAAAAATGGCTCAAGAATACGAAAAAATAAGTAAAGTTGAAGAGATAACGTCCAAGACCGAAAAAGCGGAAAAGGTAGATATTCTTGATCGTACTTCGGTGCAGGAAGGGAAATTCGATGAGTTTCTACATAAGCAAGACCAAAGCAAACTGGTCTCTCTGCCTATAGATACTCAAGCGAAAACTCGACAATCTTTGATGGATGAAGTCAGAGACCTGCATACAAAAGTAGAGCAAGCTGGCAAGGCATCTGCAGAATCTCTTGCAGGCCATGCACGTGACTTGATTGCTCAGATCGAAGAGGTTAAGGGTAAACTCGCCACATCGAATGTTGAAATTAAAGGTTCTGTCCAAACGCTATTGAAAAACAAGCTTTCGCATATCGACGAAAACTTGAAAATAGCCTTGGATAAAGCTGGGGTTGAATATCAAAATGCCCCTGTAGCTAGCCAGAATCTGACCAATCCCGTTGACCGCTTTTTAGGCTTTTTGACTAATGGACAATACCAACTGCAACACCTCTCTGCTCAACTAGAACACATGTCAAAAAGTGGCGAACAGCTATCTCCAGCACGTATGCTTGCCGTACAGATTAAAGTCGGTTATATAACGCAAGAATTGGAGTTATTTTATAACTTATTAAACAAAGCGCTCGAATCGACCAAAACGATAATGAACGTCCAAGTTTAATAGTTAGCCGACAGTTATCCGCGCGGAAGATGAGCGGCTAGTTCAGAATGGAATGGATCATTTATTTGGTCTTGTCCCGTTTAGAATTGCCGCTCTTCTTCCGCGCGAATCGTAATTGACGAAAGCGTTTTCAGTTTTTTAAGAGGATTTTCACATGAGCATGGATGATGAATTTGACCGCCTGATCACAAGCCTCGACGATGTGACATTGACTACTGTCAATGGACGGATCACTTCTACCGTTGGGATGTTGATCAAAGCGATTGTCCCTCAAGTTAAAATCGGTGAAGTTTGCCTCGTCAAAAGAGAGGGTGAACCTCTCAGAACTGAAGTCGTAGGGTTTACTCAAGAAGAGGTGTTCCTTTCCCCTCTTGGCGAAATGAAAGGGATTGGCCCCTCCTCCGAAGTTATTCCCACACACCTTCCATTGCACATCAAGGTAGGACCAAAATTACTCGGTAGGGTCTTAAATGGTATAGGGGAACCTTTAGACGTTGCTGTCAAAGGGCCTCTTGAAACCGAAGAGATCTACCCTATCATGAATGCTCCTCCAGACCCATTAAAACGTGGTAGAATTTCTGAACCCATTTCCACTGGTGTCCGGTCCATCGACGGAGTCCTGACCACTGGTATTGGACAGAGGATGGGGATTTTCGCTGCGGCAGGTGGTGGTAAGTCAACCCTTCTGGGGATGATTGCTAGAAATGCCGTTGCAGACGTCAACGTCATCAGCCTTATCGGTGAGCGGGGACGTGAAGTCCGCGACTTTATTGAACGAGATTTGGGACCTGAAGGACTAGCACGTTCGGTCATTATTGTTTCGACCTCCGATCAAGCATCCCAACTGCGTTTGAATGCTGCTTATGCGGGAACTGCCATCGCCGAATATTTCCGTGACCAGGGTAAATCTGTCATCTTGATGATGGACTCGGTGACCCGTTTTGCGCGTGCTTTGAGAGAAGTGGGGCTAGCCGCAGGTGAACCTCCTGCTCGCGCTGGTTATACCCCCTCAGTTTTTTCAACCCTCCCAAAACTCTTGGAAAGATCGGGTAATTCGGACAAAGGTTCGATCACAGCATTTTATACGATCTTGGTAGCCGGTGACGACATGAATGAACCGGTTGCTGACGAAGTACGTTCCATTTTGGACGGACACATTATCTTATCCGCCGAACTTGCGCGTCAATTCCATTACCCTGCCATCGATGTCCTCTCGTCCGCAAGCCGGGTTATGCCGTCCATAGTGCCAAAGGAACACCTAACCCTTGTAGGTAAACTGCGGGAAGTTTTAGCGAACTATAGGAAAAATGAACTGCTCATCAAGATTGGTGAATATAAGCGTGGTGCAGATAAAGCAGGCGACTTTGCTATCGACAACATCGACAAAGTAAACAGGTTCCTCAAACAAGCTGTAGAGGAGAAATGCACCTACCAAGAGACTCTTCAGCTCCTCAAATCGATGTTTAAATAAGGATGAAGGATGAAGTATGAATAAAAAAATGAAGAACAGCTCCAATTTCATCTTTCATCCTTCATCCTTCATCCTTTGTGAGGATAGATGGCTACTCTAAAATACCCTCTTGAGCAAGTGCTTTCGGTAAAGAAGAAACGGGTCGAGACCGCTGAAGCGCTTGTGAAAGAGAAACAGAAAGCTTTGGAAGCAGAACAAGAAAAACTTAAACAACGTGAAGTAGAGAGAGATGCTGTAAAAAAACATTACCATGATAAACTCGCTCAGATGCGTGCTGAACTTGACCATGAAACAACCACAGATAAAATTCAGCAGATGAAGGTTTACTTGAAAATTGTGATGGAAAAGCTCAAAATCGAAGAGAAAAAGGTAGAAGACCAAAAAGAACAAGTTAACATCGCCGAAAAAAATCTGAACGTCGCAAAAATGGAATTGAAACAACGTCGGCTTGAAGTGGATAAAATGGAATCGCATAAAGCAGACTGGTTTAAAGAGATGCGCAGAGAGGAAGAGATTCAACTCGGCAAAGAACAAGATGAGCTTGGCAACGTGATGCATTTAATACATAAACGGACAGGTATGTGACTCTAACCTGATCCAGGAGGAAATATCCAATGTTAAATTCCGATCAATTTAAAATAGATCCTAACGATCGGATCGAAGGCTCAAAGCGCCGCTTTGGCCCGATGGGACCCCCCAAATCGGATAAAGATTTTAAAGACTTTTTACCTGTGAAGGATGATCAACCCTCCGATACTAAGGGCAAAATGGCCAATAAAAGCAAATTCGATGAGGAGCTATCAGCCAGTAACTCATTAGCTGCACCGGTCGATCAGCCTGGACTTTCGCTTTTTGATTTATCCGCTGGTAAAAAAGGGGATAAAGTCGATGCGATCGCAGGAAACGCAGTTGCTGAACCCGTAGAAACGGCAAAAGTTGGTAATGTTCAACCTAATTTGGCAACAGCAGACGGCACAATGCCTGACCTATTAAATAAAAATGAAGCAGCCACGCAACAAACAGGCTTATTTGATTTAGCCAATGGTAAAACAGGAAAAAAATTAAACGTGGATGCGAATGGAAACCTTGTTAATCCAACCGATACAAGAGCTTTTGTTGATCGTAGCAAAAAAACAACCAGCACAGAATTTGTTGAAGAAAGTCCAGACCTTATTTCCATAGCACAATCTCAAAAAGTGACTGTTTCTGAACAAATCCAACCTATCGCCCAAACAACCGAGCCTAAACCTACAGGCGGACCTGACTACAAAACGATTCAACAAATCGTTGACCAAATTGTTGATAAAATATATCTCGTTAAGGAAGATGGCCGTTCAGATACAACAATCGTGTTGAAGAACCCTCCGCTTTTTGAAGGGGTTAAAATAACCTTATCCTCCTATGAAAGTGCAGCGGGACAATACAATATCACGTTTGAAAATCTGACACAAATGGCCAAGGATGTCCTTGACTTTCAAGCGAATAGGGATGCCCTAAGACTCGCGTTGGATAACAAAGGCGTTGTAGTTCAAATGTTTACAACGACAACTGCCACCGACACAGTCACAGCCAATTGGGAACCTCAAAGAAGTCAACGTGATCAACAAGGGTTTGACGGACAAGGACAACAGCAAAAGAATAAGGACGAAGAACAAACATAAAGTGGTTAACGGCAAGTGAGTACACCAACACCTATCCCTTACGACTGGATCCGAGAAATTCCTGCAGCTCTCAAACTTTTGGATGATATTCCACTTGTAGGTTATCCTCCAGATTTTCCATTAGATGACTATGCAGCAAAATTAGGCAAAGTTTTTCAAATCAATGATCTATCCATTGAATTGGGAGCTCCTGAATGGCGAACTGCTCAAGATCTTTTAAGCGGCCTCTCTGAAGACCTTATTTCCATTAATTTATCTGTTGTGCCGTTAGAAGGAACTATAAGCTTTGTATTTCCAAGATTTGATGTCGCAACATTGCTTGCAGGGATGGTTAGAGCGAGTCCTCCGGCTGTTTTGGACAAAGAGTACCTCGAAGGATTTTCCCAATTTCTAGCTTTAGAAGCCATTGCAACACTACAAGGTGTAAATTTCGATAAGAACCTTTCCCCACAGATTCTCAGTTCAAAAGAGCTCCCAAATGAAGCGAGCCTATGTAGAGACATCACACTTCAAACTAACGGAAAGAGCATCCACGGAAGGTTGGTCATTTCGCAAAAATTTAGGGCAAAGTGGAAAGAACGCTATAGCCAACGCTCGCTAAAATTAGCCCCTGCAGTAACTCAGCAGGCAGAGGTGACTATCCATATTGAAGCGGGCCGCACTTCCCTTGGACTTAACGATTGGCGCACGGCGGCGCCTGGAGACTTTATTATTCTTGACCAATGCTCCTTAAGTCCTGATGATGATAAAGCCCGCGTCATGTTGACACTCAATGGTAAACCAACTTTCCGAGCAAGACTAAAGCAAGGAACGTTGAAAATTTTAGAATACCCAATGTTTTATGAGGTAGAAACTCCTATGGCAAAATATGATGAAGAACATGAAGACGAGACAGAGATGGAAGGTGAGGACGAGGAGTTTACAGATATCGATGAGTCCTTAGATGAGCATACGGATGAAGAAATTGAAGATGAAGAAATTGAAGAGATAGAGGAACCAGCAGCCCCTACACCTGAACGGCCTGGATTAAAGCCTTCAGATAAAGGATCAGCTGC
Organism: Parachlamydiaceae bacterium; assembly: GCA_039806825.1. Lineage (GTDB taxonomy): Bacteria > Chlamydiota > Chlamydiia > Chlamydiales > Parachlamydiaceae > JBDHQB01. The sequence continues at coordinate 119,566 of JBDHQB010000006.1, forward strand.
AACACAAGTAAGATCTACGGAAACACATGCAGCACCTTCACCAGATGAAATTCCAATTAACTTGGTTGTCGAAGTGGGACGTTTTCAAATCACTGTTCAGAAGTTAATGGAGCTGCAGCCCGGCAATCTCCTAGAACTCGACGTTAAACCTGAAAATGGGGTCGATCTTGTCATCAATGGCAAATGTGTCGGTAAAGGTGAACTTCTGCGAATTGGCGAGACGCTAGGGGTACGTATATTAGATATGGCAACATAGGAGAAAGGATAAAGGATGAAGGATGAATAAAAACAAAAAATCAAATCTTATTTCATCCTTCATCCTTCATAAAGTATGGTTAACAATAATTTTCATAAACGGAAAACGATCCCACCCCACTTACCTGATGTCAAGGCTGAAGATAAAACTGAAATTCCAAGTCAAATAGGCCCTTATCCTATCCAAACTCTCCTTGAAAAAGGAAGCATGAGTATTTTATATCTTGGGACTCATCCCAAGACAAAAGATCCGATCACAATTAAAGTTCTCTCCCAAAAATATATGTCCCATCCCGATATCACCATGCGCTTCTTAAATGAAGCGGAAATTATCGCGATGGCCGACCACCCTAATATTGTGAAATTGTATGGGCATGGAGAATGGGAAGGCGGCCTTTACATCGCCATGGAATTTATTGAAGGGATTTCCCTTCGCCAATACATGCTTCAACATCCTTTATCTTTAAAGCATGCCCTTGAAATCATTCTAGATATTGCCTATGCCCTTTGCCATCTCCATACGCATGGTGTCATCCACCGTGATCTTAAGCCTGAAAACATTTTGATCACAGGCTCTAATCAGATCAAAGTGATTGATTTCGGAATTGCTCAACTCCTTCGCAATAAGAAAGAAACTGAAGAAGGCTATAAAAATCGGCTGATGGGTACTCCCATCTACATGAGTCCGGAACAAAGAGAAAATCCTGAAAATGTCTCCTACCCTTCAGATATTTACTCCTTGGGAATAATCTCTTACGAACTTGTATTAGGGAGACTTTGCCACGGTCAAGTTCACCTTTCATTAATGCCAAAAGGGCTCCAAAAAATATTGAGCAAGGCATTACAAACAAATCCTACCGATCGTTATCAAGACGTTGTCGATTTTATTACAGATATTGCTGGCTACCTTCATTCTTCAACACTGCAAAAAGAGAAAAAGGCCGCAGATCAGATCAGCGAAATTTATGATAAATTACAGCATGCACAACAACGGCTTCTACCGGCAGAACCTCCTGATTGGAAAGATGTAGATGTCACAATTCACAATCAATGGGGACTAGGACTTTCCAGAATCTACTACGACTTCTTCCATACACATCAAGGGCAGCAGGTGATGGTTATTGGAGAATCCAGTGCACATGGTCCAGAAGCCGTTGTGGCCACTGCAATGCTAAGAGGTATGGTCCGGACAATTATGTCTCACATGCCGACCCCAGAAACCCTTGTGACCCATTTAAACACTATTTTATTGGAAGACCCCACAAGCCCCACATTTACTCTAACATATGTTTTATTGGACAATCCCCATAATCGAGCTACGATTATTACTTGTGGATATGCCAATTTATGGGCAATACCTGCGGGCTCACAAGAAGCATTTATGCTGACAAAGGATCAAATGGCTTTGGGAATAGACGCTCATGCTCGTTTTCCTGTTATTCAGACCGAATGGAATCCTGGAGACTCATTGATTCTTATTCCATTGTCACTTCAGTATCCCCACTCGACGAAAGATCCCGAAGATCGGAAAGAGTGGATTAAAAAACTTCTATCCGAAAATCCGCATCAACCTATGCAAAAACAACTCGAAGGACTATTGAGAAGGACCCTACCTCACGACCTTAAAGCTCTTGAAGAGCGATCTGTTACATTAGCAGGCTTCATCCGCCGAAAGACGTAGCGGACGAAGCGGACACAGCGGACTAAGCGGACATTAAAAAGCTCCGATGCTTTTTTATTCTCGTCCTCTTCGTCCGCTGTGTCCGCTTCGTCCGCTAGGTCCGTCCGTTCACCTCTTCTTCAATGTTTCCCTCTTTTTCAAAAAAATTTTATTTTCTTGTGCGGATTTTGATGGAAAATAAATGGCAAGTTTGAAATAACTGGATTTTGTTAAAATTTACCCAGACATCAGTAGCTGCATGAAACGTCAAGTGAAACGAACCGCGCTGAGTGATTTATCATTACGAGTTTGGCAATGTATTGCCGGATGCCTCATTGCACCCGGAATTGTTTGCGCTCAAAACTTTGAAGATGCTGATCTCCCCGCATTCGATCAAACTGATACATATGATTCAGCTGACAGCCTTCTGATCGAAGATAATTGGGAACCTGACCTGTCCCTTGGAGATTCAACCGATTCCGGGTTTCTTGACCCTGTTGAAGCTTCTCCCCTCATTCCGTGGGACCCTAGAATCACACAATCATTAGTACCCATTGATCAACCTATTTCCCATTCAAATGATGGCGCTCATTCACTTAAAGGTGTGGAAGCAAGAATCTTAACTCCAGAAAAGAACGATTTGATCGCCATAGATCTACCTTCTGATTACGGATCTGTTAAGCCTGAAAAACCAGGACCTAGAGGGATCCTACCAAGTGAACGGGTACCTCCAGGAACACTCCCCTATAATGCCAACACTATTGTTACGCCAAAAAGTTTGATCGCTCAGGAAGGGGGACAAGATAATTTAGCCGGTCAGCTTGGAAACTTAACCCAAAATCCGCAATCCATTCTGATCAACTTTAACAACGTCGGAATGATAGAATTCATCCGTTTTGTCAGCAGAATCTCCGGAAGAAATTTTATATTTAATGATGCAGACCTAGCATTTAACGTCACTATTGTTTCAGAAGATCCTACGACAATCGATAATATCATGACGATCTTGCTTCAAGAACTCAGGATTCGTCAGCTCTTCATTATCGAACAAGGCAATAACTTCATCATCCATACCAACCCAAATATCCAAGGTGTGAGTGAAGTTCTAGCTGAAGGAATTCCCCTCACAGAACAACAAAGACAAGCGCAGATTGTTACACAAGTTTTCCGCTTAAATACACTTGTTCCCACTCGAGCAGCAACAATTATCCGACCTCTTCTCTCTGATGTTTCACTCATTGAGACTTTAGATCCGACAAGCCAACTCATTGTCACTGACCTTGGACCCAATGTGCAAAAGATCGGGCAACTTTTAAAAAGTTTAGACTCCCCGCTCAGCGGTCTTGTGATCGGGCAATATCTGGTCCTCAATGCATTCCCTGATACTCTAATTCCGCTTGCTGAAAAGATCATGGCACCCATTGCAGAGGGCAAGCCCCTTGTATTTGTGCCTCACGGACCTTCCAACAGTATCTTTATCGTTTCAAATCCGTTCCTCGTTGAACGTACAATTGCAGTATTAAGTAACCTTGATATCAACGTAGGAGCAACCCGAATCTTCTCGCCTGATGCGTTGAGATTTGTTTCGCCTAATAACCCATTCTCTCAGGAAAGACCAGGCCAAACAGGGCAGTATGGACTTCCTTTGCCTCCAGGAGCGGGTGGTCCAGGGGGAGCTGGCGGAGCGCTTCAGCCAGGAGCAGGGGGTGTGCCAGGAACTCCAGGAGCAGGCCCAGGCGGAGCAGGTGCCGGAGCAGGAATACCAGGATTTCCAGGCGGAGGACCTCTTTATGGACCTAATGGCGAATTATTAGGCCCAGCAGTACAGCCAGGAGCGCCGGGACAACCCCCTCTTTACCCAGGACAAGTTCCAGGAGCTATACAACCAGGTATTCCAGGACAGCCTCCAGGCCTTCCAGGACAGCCCTTTGTACCGGGTGGACCCATTTCTCCTGGAAGACCATTTTCCGCTGAATTACCACCAGGACACATCAATCGAACACAGTTCTCGATCTATAAATTACGTTATCGCCGTGGTGCTCAGCTTCAGACAGCATTGAACAATATCGCGACAAGCTTGCAATCGAACATTAATGCTAACCCCGATCTGATTCAAAGCTTGAACAGTATGCAATACATCGAGACTACAAACTCGCTAGTATTTAGCGGATCACCTGAAACGATCCAACGTGTGCTCGAGTTGATCATGGAGCTGGATATTCCGCTACGCCAAGTATTTATCGAAGTTCTTGTTTTGGATACAACGATCAATGACTCATTAACATACGGAGTCAACTGGCAAGCCCGTTTCTTTGGACCGAACCATGCAGGCGGCGAATCGTTCTTAACAAACAACCCTATTACTGCTGCTCTTGATACAGCAAATTTTGGGCTTCAACCTGATGCAACGAGCCTTTTGACGCAAAGTGGATTTAGCTTAGGTTTGATCGGTAGAACGATTTCTCACAATGGACAAGATTTTGCAAGTATCGCAGGATTAGTCAGAGCCTTGCATCAAAGGGATGATGCTAACATCATCATGAGCCCAAAAATCATCTGCGAAGACAACTCTACAGCTGAAATCTTTGTTGGTATTAACACGAGCTTCCAAACATCTTCTATTGCAAACGACCGTGGTAACATTGTAACGACCAACGTTGACTTCCGTGACGTCGGAACACGTTTAAAAGTAACGCCTCTATTAAGTAACACTGATATCATCACTTTAGACATTGAACAAACGATCAGTAGAGTGGTCTCACAGCAGACTATTAACTCCTCACTAACACAGAACCAACCCGGTCCGACCACAAGCCAAAACAATACGAAAACCCGCGTACATATTCCTAACGGGTATTTCCTTGTCTTGAGCGGTATGATCCAAGATGAAGATAGCCATGCCCGTTTTCAAATTCCATGCATTGGCGGTATACCATTGATTGGCGCATTGTTTAGTCAAAAAACCAACAATGAGACGAAACGTAATGTTATGATTTTCCTTCGTCCACAGATTGTGGACACAGAAGAGGAAATCGAGTCAATTACAAGACAGCAGCAAGATGTCTGGCACCAGAAAAACCGTGTTCGCGAAATGTACAAATATGAAGTCGATGAAGCTCTCGACTACTTCAATATTCAACCAGAAGATTGCTGTAATGATTATCCTAGAGCAACACAAAACGAATATCTACACTGCTACTAGAACACTACTTTTCATTCTCTGCCTATTATTGGTCGGCTGTCAGAAAATTAGTGCACCTTTTGAACCCAATATCGTTTATATCCCTACAGACATTTATATCGAAAAGGTTCCCTCAGCATTTCCCAAAATAACTCCAGAAGAAGCAAGGTATGAGTGGAGCAAGGAATACCGTTTGGGGGGCGGATTTATCGAAGAACTCGATTTTTATAGGGCTATCACCTGCTTCAAACGAGCTGGTTTTTTAATGCCAAAGAAGAATGAGTCTCGGAAGCTTCAAATCGATTTTTGTGTGATGCAAGCTTATTACATGGGATTCAAGTACTGTGATGCTTTACGAACGTTTGATAAAAGCAACCTTTTGTGTGTACCCTCTGATTTTCCCGCCATGCGTGAACTTCAAATCATGCTTTATGACTGCTACATAAAAAACAACGAAATTGCAAAAGCAGAAAGGATCATCAATTGGATTGCAGAAACAGATTATGATTTAGCCGATGACTTGTATCTCTATCAAAGGCTTTCTAAGGGCGAATTGTGTGAAGTGGAAGATTGGCTTCCAAATAGTCGGCATGAGCAGGCCGTTTGCTTATTTTTGAGCAATTACTATGCTTCCACAAAATCTGTTCGTAAAGCGCAATTATTGAATGCAGTGTTGCCTGGAGCAGGTTATTTTTATGTTGGGCTGAAAAAAAGTGCGTTAACCTCTTTCTTGATCAATGCGGTTTTTATCGCAGCGGCTTACCAATTTTTTCATAAAGGTTATACAGCTGCAGGGGTTATTACATCCAGCCTGGAGTTTGGTTGGTATGCGGGTGGGATCAACGGTGCCGGATTGGCGGCAAAAGAATTCAATGAAAGGTTATATGAGTGCAAAGCTCGTGACTTTATGATCCAAGAGAAACTATTCCCTGTATTGATGTTTGACTATGCTTTTTAGGGAAAGGATGAGGATGAAGGATGAAGGATGAAATCTATCAGACTTTCTTTATTATTACTTCTTTTTTCTTGTGGAGTTTATGCAGAAGATCCTTGGGGGTTAGGTTCTGAGATTGCTTATTCATGTTCGGAAGTTCCAAGGGATTGTACTTTGCGGGACAATCCATTGATTGGACTGAGCGAAGTATTGATTGGATTTCATCAAGAAGTGATATCCCCTGCAGACGGACCGAGAAGCCACTTTTTACCGAGTAGTTCCCAGTATACAAAAGAAGCTATACAGAAATATGGTTTTCTCACCGGTTTTTGGATGGGATGCGATCGACTCATGCGAGAAAACGATGAGGAATGGGTGTATCGAACGACCAAGAATCCCGCCGGCAAGACGATGAAGTTTAATCCTGTGCCTTAGCGGACATAGCAGACACAGCCTCGACTTTAGCATTTTTTGCTACAAAATATTGAAGTTTGAATACATAGGAATTCAGAAGACCGAATCCAGAATAATATTTGAAGTTTTTTCTTACATTAGTGCTGTCATGCTAATGTCAGGGCATGCCATATTCTGACTTCCGAATTCTGACTTCCCCAAAAAATGCTAAAGTCGAGACAGCGAGCAACAGTTATATGACGGGCAAGGAGGTTAGAGGAGGAAGAGCTAAAGCTTCTTCTCTTTCTTTTTTCTCTTGTTCTTCTGCAGCTTTTTTAGCTGCTTCTTCCTCTTCTTCTCTTTTCATTTCATATTCAAGGCGGGCACGGTCATTAAACACGCCAGCCCACTGAAGGCCGCCAACAGCCATAAGAGCAACTCCCCCAACTGGAAGAACGACTGCTGTAGCTGCTAAAGCGGTAGAACTCGTCCAAGAAAACGAATGGTTAAATATTGGAACAATAAATTTTCCAACTAAAGGGGTCACAAGCATTGCAGCGCCTACACCTATTAATACATAACAAGCTATGTCATCGACTTTATCGGAAATAAATGGCTTATATTTCCCCTCTTCACGCATACGGTGCCTGACCCACCCATCGCCTGTTATAGGCATCTGAGGTTGTGAGGAGCTTGAATCTGCTGCTGGGGCTGCCATAATTAACCTTTAGTTAAAAAAATATATTATAATTATATTATTTAATAATAATTAATGTCAATTATTTATTAACAACTTAAAGGTAGTTGACAATGGACGAAGCGAGCAAATTATTTGACCCCGGTAGGGTCAAACTAGGTTCCTTAAGCCGGAACAAGCTCCTTTGCTCTGTGGATGGCTTTTTGCATGTAATGCAAGGGCTGGCGCTCGTCAAAAAGGAACAGATTCTCTTTTCCTATAGCTTCAATGACTCCTGAATGGCTTAAAACGTCCCAAACGGGAGATGTAATTCCGCACAAAATCAGCCTTCGGCCTGATTTTACAAGAAAATCGTGCAGCTGAAGCAAAGCCAAACAGGTCGTGGCATCAATATCCCTGGCATTCTTCAACTGCAGAATGATCACTTTGGTCGTAGCATCATTTTCTGCTATCGCTTTTAAAGTGGTTTGGAAAATGTCTGCCGCACCAAAAAATAACTCCCCTTCCACCTTTATTACCCTTATGGTCTTCTGTAGATGCGCCTTAGCAGCATCTAAGCTTCTAAGCTCCCCAGACCCCTCAATTGCAAATTCAACTAGAAGAGGTACAGCCGATTTATTCAAATAAGATGTGATAGAGATAATCATTCCGATATAAAACGCCATATCCAAACTAAAAAATATGCATGCCACTAACGTTGCCCATAACACCATGGCATCGGCTTTTGTTGCTTTTAAGCAAAGAAGAAGCTGTCGGAAATTCACTAAATTTACTGCCGTGATCAACAGCAGAGCGGAAATTGTCGTTGTTGGTATCATCTTGACAAAGAACCCAAAGAAATGAAGGATAATAGCCACAAATAAAGCATTAAAAATAGCTGACAAACGCGTTTGAGCACCTAATCCATAATTCAAACCACTTCTAGAAGGGCTGACTGAAACTGGCATCGCTCCAATATAGGAAGAAACAATATTCCCCATTCCCATCGCAAAAATCTCTTGGTTGATGCTGATGTGATGACCAGATATCGCTGTAATCGATTTTGCTACACATGTACTTTCCATGACGCTAAGAAGTGTCACTGCAAAAGCAATGGGAAGAAGATCGTTCAAAATTCTGCTTTCAAAGGGAGGAAAAGCCCAGTGTACATTAATCCCATCGCCTAAGTCACCACTTCCTACAAGCTCAACCATAGGAGCTCCAAAACCCGCTTCTATCCCAAAAAGATCTGGGGGTGGGACTGTTATGTTGTTAAGGAAATAGATAATCACTCCTGCAACTGCAAATGTTATCACAGCACCAGGCAACCTTGGATAAAATTGTTTTAACATCAACATCATGATCAAGCTTCCTAGTCCAACTAGCATTGTGGGATAGTGGATTCCACCCATATTCTGAAGCAGATAAACTGCTTTCGTATATAAGGATCCAGTTGTAGGCATTCCCTCAACACCTAAAAAGACAAAAAGCTGATTGATAATCACAGCTAAGGCAGCGCCAGCAAGATACCCAACCACAACCGAGTGGCTAATAAATTGAGTCAATCTCCCCCATTTAAAGATACCCATAATCACTTGAAAAAGGCCCACTAACATAGCAAGTTGGGCAAGGATGCCTAAAACTACGGCCTCCTGTTCTGCAGGGGAAATCCCCCTGTAAGATGTAAACAGAATTTCTGCGACTCCAAACTGGATCAACAGAGCTATAGCATTGACAGGCCCTACAATCAAAAATCTTGAAGATCCCAAAAATGCAGCGACAAAGCTGGAGAAAATCGCAGAATAGAGTCCGCAATACAATGGAAGCCCAGCTACCAATGCATAGGCCATGGCTTGGGGAAGGGCAAGAAGCGCCACTTGTATACCAGCGCTCAAATCCCTTTTTACGCCATCATAAGTGTAGCCCTCTAGCTCTTTTTTAAAGGACAGAAGGGAGATTTCTTCACTGTGGAAATGCGGTTCCATGTTCTTAATGATTGTAATTCGTTTGTTTAATGGGTATAATTTCTCTGCATTGTAACATACTATACTTTTACTGGAACTATGTCTCATTTACCAAAATTAGCAATTGTCGGTCGTCCAAATGTTGGAAAATCGGCTCTTTTTAACCGAATTTGCAATAAAAGAATTGCCATTGTAGACGAAATGGAAGGGGTCACTCGTGATCGCTTATATGCTGCAGCTGAGCTATTTGGCTTCAAATTTGAGCTAATAGACACGGGTGGTATCAATCCCCGTTCAAAAATCTCTTTTAATGAAGAGATTAAGCAGCAAGCAGAGATCGCCATTGAGGAAGCAGATTCAATTGTTATGGTGGTAGATGCCCAAGTTGGAATTACCGATCTTGACCAGGAACTTGCAAATATTCTTTTACGCACTAAAAAGCCATTATGCCTCGCAGTCAATAAAATTGACGATTTAGGGCAAAAAGGGCTGATTTATCCCTTTTATTCCCTTGGAATTTCAAAAGTCATCGGCGTTTCGGCTATCCAAGGATTTCACATCGCAGAACTGCTAGAAGCTGCCTGGGAGAAAAGGCCTGAAGTCAAAGAAGAGGATCCCTATAAGGGGATTTCAATTGCTATCGTAGGTCGACCTAACGTTGGTAAGTCCTCTTTAGTCAATTACTTACTTCATGAAGAGCGATGCATTGTCAGCCCTGTCCCTGGGACAACCCGCGATAGCGTCGATATTGAATTTACCTTAGGGGATAGCCACTATAAGCTCATTGATACAGCCGGGATAAGACGAAAGGGAGCTGAGCATGAGGTAGTTGATAAATTTGCTGCCCTACGCACAGAAAGGGCCATAGAAAGGGCTGATTTATGCCTTTTGATGTTAGATGCCCAGCAAGGAATGACGACTCAGGAAAAGCGTATAGCTCGTAAAATTGAGGAAGAGGGGAGAGGATGCATTTTGCTCTTTAACAAATGGGATCTCGTCAAAGGTTTTAAAATGGAAGCCTGCCTTAGGAGTATTGAAGAGGATGTTCCCTTTCTGAAGCATTGCCCTAAAGTGTTTATGTCCGCCAAGACAGGACGCAATGTAGAAAAGATTTTCCCTATTGTCAATGAGGTCTACGCAGATTCTAAGCGCAGAATTACGACTCACCAGCTAAACAAAGTGATCAGCGCTGCGATGCAGAAGAACCATCCTCCAATGATTACTGGCAAACGCTTAAGAATCTATTACTTAGCTCAAGTGGATATTCAACCGCCTACATTTGTATTGTTTGTGAATTATCCTAATTTGATGACGGGTGAGTATCAGAAATACCTCTACAATCAGTTGCGAGAAGCCTATCAATTTACTGGGGTGCCCATTAAGTTGTATCTTCGCGGGAAAATCCAGTCCAAGAGAAAACAAGAATCTACAGCTCATCATATCGACGAGAAGCCAGCATGGCTTCGCAAGCTCGAAGAAGAGGAGCGCCAATCTTCCAAAAAGAACAGGCAGCTCGAAGAAGAGGCTTACGAAGGCGAAGGCTTTGAGGATGAAAGCTTTGAGGGCGATGTTGAGTACATCGACGACTTCGAAGAAGACGAAGATATGGACTAAATGGACGGACATAGTGGACACTGTGTCCACTAAGTCCATTTTGTCCGTCCATCTTTTCCATACTGTCCATATTGTACATAAAACTTCTTCCCTTACAACATAATTTATTAAATCATTTAAATTTGTTAGGTAATTAATTAAAGCAGTATAATATTAATAAATAATTATTAATTAAATTGGGTGGTTAATATGCAACCTACTGCACGTGACCCTACCCCTATTCCCACACCACAAACTCTACAGGCTAAATTTCTTGAAGAAGTTGCTACCAAAGGGGATAAAGTTAGCGCTCAAGAACTTAATGAAATTTTCAAAAGAAGCGTCCCCAATGAGAAGCTCGATGTGAAAAATTACTCTTCTTTAAGTGCTTATAACATAAGGGATCAAATCTATCGTCAGAACAGCACTGCAGGTCTAGAAGGGCAAATTAAAGGGAGCCTCATAGCCCTAAGGCTCGCATATAACAACACATCAAGATTTCAATTTGAAAAGAGAAATAATATTCAGAGACAAATCGATGAACTTGTAAGTCTTCAAGGATCTTCTCCAGGTAAAATCTTGATGGCAAAATTAGCAAAAAAAGTAGATGAAACAGATAAAGCTTTGCTAATGAAATTAAGGGATCCGCAGCTAGCTAAAGACTTTGACAACATTATCGAAATTTATGGTTCCAAACGTGCAATCCCATTAGATGTGGTGAAACTTGTTATCAAGCTAAGAGACGCCGACCCAAATGCATTTTCTGAAGGCATTCAAAAAGCTGTTCTGGCTAGAAGGTCGAATATAAGAACCCTTAACGAAAATAACTTCATTAATCCAAGAGATAAAATTAATCAGGATGCAATCCTCGGTTTACAGCCGATCAAGGCACAGTTGCCAAATGTATTTGATCCAGCAGAAGACAGGACCAATTTAAACAAAGTCACATCCTTTATTCACGAGTTGACAAATAGATCGCTTGAATCCGTTTCTCAACTACATCACGATACGATCGTTTTTGCAATCGATCCAAATGATGAAAAGGGAAAAAGAACCCGACAAGCAACAGAACTGGGTAATGAATCATTGGATCGGCATATTCAAGCTGCGAAGAGAGCTCCCCAAGATGAAGGCACACGTAAAACTATCGAAGCCTTAGAAAAAATGAGAAATTACTATTACAATGAGAGAGCAAATCACTACGAAAAAGCTGAATGGAAAAAAGAAGAGGGTTCGGATAATGTTTATCTTCGCACCATTGGCTTTAAAAGCTTAGAAGGCGATGTTAAGGATACACCTGTACGATTAGATTTAAGCAAATTTAAGGATGTGGATCAACTTGCCATTTTTAAATTTCTGCAAGAAGCCAACCATAAACACGACTGGGTGAATGAGTTTGATAAAAGTCATGATCCCAAAGTGTTGCCAAAAGACGTGCGTACTGCTTTAGATAACATCAAAACGAAAGATGTCCAGCCTTTAAGCGAAGCCCGCAAAAACGAATTAATTGGCATCGCGGCTAAATTCACACGTGAAATGTATATTGATTACTATAAGAAGATCTTCACACTCGGTGTTTCTTCAGCAGAGCTTGATCGCGTATCTAATGCATCCCCTGGAGAGGTTCTTTTGCATAAGGCTGCCAAGTCAGATCCTTCAATACTTTTATTAATGAGTAAAGATCCAGCCCTTGTCTCTGACTTCAACCATATTGTCGAAATTTATGGTGCAAAAAGAACAATCCCTACAGAAATGGTCCAACTGCTCATTAAATTAAGACAAACTGATCCTGAGAAATTTTCCGATTCCATTGCGCACTTAAAAGTAAACCGAGAGAGAAACTTAGGACTTCTTCAAACTAATCAGTTAGCAAAAGTTATTGACCAAACTGATGAACTTAACAGAGCCGCACGTAGGAGCATGCTAGACTTACAGGATATGATACTTAATATCGTTGAAGATGAAAAATCTCCCGAAGTAAGGGTTCTCCAAACTTTCTTTAATGCTCTTTTAAGTAAGAGCCAATTGAACAATAGCCAAGTCCATCAAGATACTATTCTGTATGCTGTCAATCCAGATTTAAAAAATCAGCAAGTTATGGAAATAAAAAGGGACAACGCAAAATGGGATGAGGAATTGCAAAAATTAGAAAAAGAAGAAATTTCAAATCCAAGTCAAAAACAAGAACTAGAAAAGAAGAAAGAGTATTATAGAAATCTAAAAGATTATCACTCCAATGAATTTAGCGATATTTACCAAAAAGCTTCATGGACTAAAGTCCCTGGAACATCGAATGACTGGGTAAGAACAATTGGTTTAAGGTCTAAAGATCCAACAGTTCCTTTCACGAAAGAAAATGAGCTTGTATTCAGGTTACCACTTTCTGAATTTGCCGACGTGAATCAGCAAGATCTTTTTGACTTTATAAGAATTGTCGATGGCAACCCAAATTGGGCTAAAAAGTCAGAATTATTGAATTTATCTCCAGAGGCCAAAGTAGCATTAGATAAATTAAATTTGGATGAAGAGAGAAAAGAAAGGTTAGTTGATATCGTCGCAGGATTTACCCACGTGGTCAATCTAGAATTCTTAAGAAAGCAGCTAAGTTTTGGAGATTAGCTGCATCTATAAGATTTCTTTATTCAATTTTCTTCTTTTTCTGTTTGTGTATATAGCAGCCCATTGCGCCAGCCATTCCAACGCCAGTTGTAAGCAGTATGGCCCCAATAATTTTACTGCCTAATGGATTACGCACATTCACCCTAGCACCAAGAACTAAAAATGTTATCCCTATCGCTGCAACTAAGGCTGCAAGACTATACACCAAGATTTTTCTGCTATGATTAGATTCATCACGAACCTGTACTTCAGTGTAATCAAAATCGAGTGTGTTAGCAGGTACTGGTCCCAAACGAATGGATCTATCAGTTGGGAGCGGATCTAGTGGAACACGTACCTCAGCTTGAGCTTGAGTTCCTTCTGATACTGATGGTTGATCTAATTTTTGTGCTTCAGAAACCTTTGCTTCGGATAAGGATTGAACTGCTGGGAGAGGTGGAATTGCAGCAGTTGCAGCGAATATGGGTGCTGCGCCAAAAGAGAACCCAACACTTGGAGGAGGAGAGGTAAATACAGCACCAGCATACAATGATGTCGTTGCAGCACTTTGAAGGGCTGCTGATGGAGCTGTTGTATCAGTTCCAACTGAACGTCCAGAACCTAAATTTGCAAAAGAGCTTCCGGGTTACCTTGGGCTCTATCACTACTTACTCGAGGAAATGTCATGCTTTTAAACCTATTAATTAAATTTTTTCATATAATTATGCCGTAAAGACATTAAGTTTGGATTAAGATTTGATTTACTTTCAAATTTTTTGAGTGGAATTATTAACTTTATGTTTTTAGATGATTTTTAAGCGAGCTAACAAATCCCTCTTTAGCGTTCTTTTGCATAAGATCATGCAAGAATGACATCAAGTCTTTATTAAGGGATCTATCCTGTAATGATCGAATTTTTTCAGATTGAGCACCAAACAATGCTAACTTTTCTGAAGTAAATTGATCGTTTCCAATTTTCTCCACAAAGGCTTTTAAAGACTGAACTAAATTTTCCATAAATTGTGCAGTGATCTGCATTTTTAGTTGCTCCTCAATGGATTTCCACCCATCCGAACGCAGAGGAACAAGCTTCTGCTTCATTTGAGCAGACAATCTCTGAAACAACGCCTCTGCCTCAGTTTGAACCGAGCTAAGAAGAACTTGCCAATCGTCGGTGTCAGGTAATCTTTGACAGATGTAGAACAGATATCTGTTGTGAAGCTTTTTCTCTAATTCTTGATGTCCATTGACAACTTGTTCTCTGAAATTTTCATCATCTGGAGCAGCCTTAGACCTAGATTTCAAGAAATCTAAATAATTCTGAGTATATAATTCTATTTCTTCCTCTGTTGGGTTGGATACAAAAGTATCGACATCTTGAGCATTAGCCAGCAAATAAGCTCTCAATATATCTCGAGGTTTGTCGACTGAACCTTTGAATTCACTTAAAACTTGGATATAAGTTTTATATTCTGAAACTTCTTTCATGCTTTTTGTGTAAAGCTCTTGTACAGCCATTTGCAAAGCAGGAATTTTTCCTAGTTGGGTTAAGAAATTTTGATGACGTTGTAAAAGCCTTTCATAATTCATTCCAAAAAATGCCGGTAAAGGTTTTAGCACGTCAACAACACATCTTCCAGCTTCTGTAACGCCAAATATATCTACAGAATCTAATAAACCCAAAATATTAATGTTATGTTTTAGTTCTACAATCAAGTGGCTGTGGATATCTTCGGCGAGTTTTTTGATAGTAGCTGGTGAAAGATCTTTCGTACTTACTTCAGAAAGGGGTGTTGTAAATTGTTCTTTTGATTTGACCAGCCACTCCCCTTCGCTTGAGACTGCTATAGGTTTTGCGACTGGCAATCCGAGAGTTTCCACGATACTTTGCCAATAAAACCGGTACATTTCCTGGAGCTGTGCCTTTTTTTCACTTTTAAGAGATCCTAGATCGTAAAAATGGTCACTTGATATGAAACACGTTTTCCATATTCCCAGGTTAAAAATTTCACCCAATCTGCCTAAGTTTTCTGTAACGATTTTACCTTCTAGCTCATCTATCAACTCAACTTCTGATGCCACAGGCTCACAAGGTTTCCCTAGTTTTGCTCCAGGTTGATTTCTAAGGTCAAACCAAATGATGCGCCCTGTTTTAAACTGAGTGACTGCTATGAACGCGCGATCGCCAAAATCGTAGGGCTTATCGGAAGCCAATAATGTTGAATCAGGTTTAAACGTTAGGCTGTTGTCTTCAGTAGGCGCGAGATAGAAAGGTGCAAGCTTATCGAGTAAAGCTTTTTGATTAACATCTAAGGAATTCCAAATTGTGTGATTTTCAAAATGTCTCTTTTTGAGTTTGTCAGCAAAGGTGGCAACAGAATAGAGCAGATGAAAGTCTGTGGTGTCACGTTGAGCATGGAATTCTGCTAAAGCCAAACGAACTTTTACCTTTGCTTTATTGAGTTTGTCAGTGGCAATCTGATCAGGATCAACCAAGAAATCGATTTGATCGATTTCCTGAGTAAGTTCTCTGAATTTTGCAGTGAGTTTTTCTGTTCTAGTAGGTTGGGCAGGAGCTGTATGATTGTAATTATTTTGAATTAGCACTCGAGAAGATAAATAATCTAATGAAGCCATACTCACCTGAATTTTTAAAGATAATTATTATAGCTTTAATTTAATTAAATTTCAATAAAAAGAATAGGGTTTCCAAGGGAATGAGGATGAGGTTCGCAAAGCGCGTGGAGTGCGGTGGCGACTGGAGGAAGCTACCGCCGTTGCCCTGACCGCTGAAAGAAATTTCTGTACTACAAGGCACTGAGTGGTCAAAGAAGTTTGAAAGCAAAAACGTTGCCGGTGGCCAGGGCAACGGCGGTAGCTCCCTTTGGTCGCCACCGCATTCCAAGGCCTACGGCAGAGGCTATGAAGCTTGTCTTTCAACGCATGGCGGTAGCTCCCCATTCGCTCCGCTACCGCACCCCACGCCTGCGGAAAAGCTACCGCTTATGTTGCTGCGAGAAAGGGACGGCTTTGATTGCTGGAGTGCTTTAGTCGCCCATGAGCTGGAGGAGTTCGAGGATTTCCTCGCGGCTGAGGCGTTTGATGATTTGGTAGTCGTCGACGCCGACAACGTCTTCCATCAGCTCTTTTTTGCGCGATATGATGGCGTCAATTCTTTCTTCGAAAGTGTCTTTTGTCACAAGTTTAAACACTTGCACACCGCGGGTTTGCCCAATCCTGTGCACACGATCCGTTGCCTGATTTTCACGCGCTGCATTCCACCATCTATCATAGTGTATCACCACCGATGCAGCAGTTAAATCTACTCCCAACCCAGCAGCTTGTAAGGAAGCGACAAAAACTTCGCATTTTGGATCGCGATGAAAACGTTGTAATTGTTCGCCACGATCGACAGTTGCTCCTCGGATTCCGGCAAATCCAATTTTATGTTCTTTTAAATGGTGTTCAATGATGTCGAGCATTCCTAAAAATTGGGAATACACGACAACTTTCTGTTCACTTTCTCGAGCCTCATTAAGTAGTTCCAAGAACAAATCCCATTTTCCTGAGTGGTATTTTTTGTAATCTGAAATTTTCTTTAAATACAGAGCAGGGTGGTCGCAGATCTGTTTGAAATGTGAAATGATTGAAAAAATGTGAATATAAGGGATGGGTTTATTTGTGTCAGTTAACTCTTCCATCAATTTAGCACGGGCATCGATCCAGACATCTTGATAGAGCTTTCTTTGGGTAGGGCTTAGGGCGCAGTGCGAAATCTCTTCGGTTTTCTCTGGAAGGTCTGTCAACACTTCTTCTTTTCTTCTTCTTAGAACAAATGGTTTCACAAACTGCTTTAAAATTTGTATACGGCGAGCGTTCTGTTCTTTCTGAATAGGTTTGACGAAAATTCTGTTATAGTCTGCTTCACTGGGCATATAGGTGGGTAAAACTAAATCAAAAAGCGCCTTCAATTCACGCAAATGATTTTCAATAGGAGTTCCTGTCATTCCTAATCGCATTCCACCTTTGACATGGAGTAAAGCTAAATGGGTACGGCTGATATGATTTTTAGCGATTTGAATTTCATCGAACACCGCAAGAGCGAAATCTGTTTGTGACAGGGTTGTGTAGGAGTTTCTCCAAATTCCATAGGATGTCAGTAAGATATCAAATTCTGCTGTTGTAATATCGGTTTTGCGAAATTCTCCATGCAATGTCAACACTTTAACACCTGGGAGGTACTTCTCTAACTTCTCTTGCCAGTGATAAAGCACCGATGTAGGACAGAGAACTAAAAATTTTGGACGAGGCGCATTATGTTCTTTAGCATTGTTAATAATTGCTGCCATCAAGGCCATTGCCTGGTGAGTTTTTCCCAATCCCATGTCATCGCAAAGGAGTCCTGACAATTGGTGATTAAACAAAAACCAAAGCCAGTCGACACCAATCTGCTGATACGGCCTTAGTGTGCTAACCAATCCTGTTAGGTTTGGAGGAGTAGGAGACTTCATATGGGTCAGGTCATGCCACACATGTCTTGTATCAGCATCGACACCAGCAGCCAATTCTACTTTCTCAAAAGCATTTAAGCGGATCCATTCAAGTGTATTTAAATAGACAATATTATGATTTGCGTCGATTTGCTCAGGACCCATTCTTCCAAGCCATGCAAAGCGAGGATCCATAATTTGAATGCATCCTGCAGCTGAAAATAAGCATTTTTTTCTACCGCTCAGAGTCTTCCATATATCATAAACAGGTATTCCCCCTTTTTCAGTATGGTAAACCATTTGTGCGCCATACCGACGATGTTGTAAATTTCCCTCAGCAAAAAGCTTTTCAACTTCAAGGTGGAGTGTTTGTGCGGGTAATATTCTTGGATCTATATGCCATGCACGCGGGATTAAAAGTGAAAGTTCATCTTGAAGAAATATAAGCATTTCCTCGCCTGAAAGCTGAACCTCTGAACGGTATTTTTCAGGGACACGATAATCGTAAGGCAGCTCATAAAATCCTAGGCCATCTATATAGATCACGTCATCGAGAATTTCGAATTTTTTTCCTTCATACTCAGGCAACAATTCATATCGTGGTGTGATTAATACCTTTTCTTGGGGAGTAAGTTCGATATCCAGTCCTGCGCGGACAACAGGACACTCGGGCAGGAAAAATCCTGGGATTAATTTCAGATCTTCCCGTTGTTGATGTATAAAGGAGGGAATTTGTTCAGGCGCCAAGGAAACCCCAGGCGGGACTGGCAACGAGGCAGGAGCGCTAGACCTTGGGTAAAATCCTTGTCCTTCTACATAAAGCCAAACTCCAAAATCATTGCTTCTGACCTTGCTGTCTTTTAATGGAACCCCACGTGAAAAAGTTAATCTTCCCTGTTCATCAACGTGATATTTGAACTGAGTTTCTATGCTTCCTAAATGGGTCTGGAAACCATCAAAACTATTCATCCAACCTCTGTTATCACGAATGAAATCAACAATTTCATCTTGAGGAATAGTCAGTTTGAGGTCATTAAAAGGCTGGCGATGGACTTTATAAAAACCCTCTTTGGGAGCATAGATCCAAATTCCATATTGCCTAAAATCTTTTCCTGAAAGGTCCCCTTTTTTCTTGAGGTAAGGTTCTAAAATCAGATTCCAATGATCATCGAATTCAAGCTTGTAGTTAACCTTTACAGGTTTTGTATGAATTTTTACCCCTTCACAAAGCGCTGCAGCTTCTTTTGCATACTCTTCTAAAAATGCTGTGATCTCGTTGTCTTTAATCTCAAGGTGTTTAAAGAACTCATCCTTTTTCTTTGGATAAAACCCTTTATCTTCGATGAAAACCCAGTCACCAAGATCTAAAGCGTTTTTCCGTGCTTTCAGCTTTGTTGGATATTCCTTATTGGGACGGAGAGACATTACAGCTGTTGTTGGGTTGTAAGTAATCTCTGACAGCATTTCATTTAGACCTCCATGCACCGGCAACGGAGAATCCACAGTGGAAAGAGCTGGTATTATATTGCTCCATTCCTTCCCCTCAATGCCAAAAGTAAAGAAAAGGTCATGCGTAGTTACAGCAATTCCTGAAGGCGCTTTCTTTTGTGAGTAAGATAATTTTAAATTGTAAGGATGCCCTTCATCTTGCAATACCATGAGATGTTTAGCAAGATCACTCCAGAATGATAACTCGTAACGTAACTCTTCTTTGGGATTACCTTCTCGCCATTCGTTTAACTCATCTTCACTTAAATTCGAAAATTTTAGCGAGGTCTCTTCCGTTTCAGGCTCTCTTTCAACAAGAAGCACCGAAAGGTAGGCCGCACCTGGAGGATTTCGGCCCTTTAAAGTTACAGAATCTCCAGACCATGTTTTGAGAGGTTCGAACTTTAAATCCGATGGAGAATCGCCGTTTTTTTCCATGGCTAATTTACAAAGTTGATTCCAGAGCGATCCCTTAAATCTCACATGCAAGGGAGAAGAATGTCCGGAATATATTCTTAGAAGAGCTGCTGCCAAATGGACGCATGGATGTTCCTCGCTCCCTTCTTGGCAAGAGCAAAAGCAGTCGTTGATGTGTCCTTGATCGGTAATTTGAAGAAATGCCCACACTTCTTCCCGTGTGATAGGATCCAAGACTTTGACTTGGTAGGTCTCTCCCGAAAATTCTACATCCTCAACATCACCATGAGCTAGCAGCTTCTCTGCTTCAGGCCGTAGATATTCCCAGTTTTCCAACCATGATACCATGTTAACCTTACTGTTCGCGCATTGTAAGTCCTGGAGGCAATCCTTCACCAAAAATTTGTTCTTGTTCCCCTTGTGTAAGGGAAACTCTTTCATACAATAACTTTTTCAAACGTTCCACACTGTCATTTGTGGAGAACTTCCGCACAATTTTTTCACAAACTTCATTAGGTGTTTGCAGTTCCCTTTGATCTGAGAAGCGCGCAATCATTTCAAATACAAAAAGGGCTCCACTCAAGTTCGTGTGGTCCACTTTGAGCAGCCTGTCGATCCAATCCAAACAAATCTCTTTGGGAACAGCATTGATCAAAGACCCGTATGCAAGCTCGCGCGATCCTATGCGGCCCAATGCCCAATAATCAGCAGGAGATCCAGTGCTCAATTCAATAGACTTCAGAATCGCTTCCCCAATTTTGATCTTCAAAGGCAAATCTATTAGCTCCAAGGCTCCTACTACCCGCACTTGCTCACTGACCAAATTTGGGTCAAATTTGTTCCCTTTTACTATTTTACCGTATTTGGAATTTAATAGAGCAGGAACGATCATATTTGCTAACTGCATCTGCTGCCCCTTATTAAAGCCAGCCGCAGCCCGTCTACAGCAGATTAAAAATTGGACCATTAGTTCGGAGGATAAAGCAGTATTGAGATCCGATAGAATGATTTTCCATAAATCCTTGATCCTGTGTTCATCTAAAGAATATCCTCTACCAGGGCGTAAACAATAGCCAGCTAAGTTCCACCAACGGGCTGCAAGTTCATTAGATTGTTTACGCTTCGGGGCTTGCAAGTAAAGTTCTTCCCATAGAGCGCGCAAGAAACTTGGAGGCCATTCTTTACGCGTTTTGTCGATGGATTTCTCAAGCATTTCCATCACTTGACTGGGTTTTATCTTGAGTGTAAACAACTGACGAAGAACTTCTTTTGCAGATTCGATAATATTGGTGTCCAAGATTTCATCTTTCAAGATGACATCTTTATTCGCTGCAGAACTTCGCACTTGAAATTCAAGAGTCCATAGATGGTTAGTGTTGAGAGATTTGAGCGATAACTCCAAAGTTCCTACAGGAGTTAATGCGATTTGTAAATTCACCGGAATCTCATTTTGCGATTTTCCGAAACGTAAAAGGGTGTGAATAGATGGCAAAAGCTGCATCTCTTCGGGATCAATAGGAACAAGATCGCCCGGTTGATCTTGCAGCCGAGTGTGAGAAGTATACAAATTGAAGGAAACGGCAGCATTAGATTTGAGATCGAAGGTTTTGGAAGGTTGATAACGGGTGCCTTCTTCACTTCCGCGGGACAAAAGTGTCAATGCTTTTGGGGTTTGTCCTTGTAATCCCACTTGTAAATAGTAGGCGCGAGCGGAGCCTCCACCGATTTTGACACCAAGACCTTGCTTGACCAGCCCATAATATGCAGCACCACGAGCGACAGCCAAATCTAGATTGACCGATTGAAGTTCATCAATATTGTTTTCCGGAAACCACTGACGCAAGTTTTCTAAAATTCTTGAACGGAATAAGGCGGGCTTAAAAACTCCCCCGTTGAAAAGTACCCAGCGGGGTTTGTGTCCATGCTGACTTAAAAATTTAGCAAGATGTTTTGTAATTGAAGGTTCATCTTCGTAAGGCAATCCCATGGAACGCATTCCACGTGACCGTGTGATGGTTTTAGCTTCTTCCCATGGGTAAAGACCAAAAAAGCCCTCAAGCAAACCGTTTTGGACATCATTGTTGTCGACTTGACCTTTCATAGATCCGCCAACAACTTTAGCACCTGAGCCCTTAATGACAAAGTCGTGAGTTTTAGATCCACTCAGAATTGACTCTTTGGCTTTGCGTGCCTCGTGCTTTAATTGTAGAAACTGGACAGCGTCCAATTCTTTACTGAGTTTACGTTCCATTAAATGGGCAAGAGCAGCATCCATGTTATCGCCACCTAGAAGCAGATGGCTTCCCACTGCGATGCGGTTGAGCTTTTTATCTTGCATTTCGATGAGACTAAAGTCTGTGGTCCCTCCGCCAACGTCGCAAACAAGGATGATATCTCCAGGCTTTAGAAGGGTTTCCCAGTCTGTTGAATGCTTTTCCAACCATGCATAAAAGGCGGCTTGTGGTTCTTCGAGAAGAGTTAGGTGTGTTGCTCCAGCCTGTTTAGCAGCTTCTACGGTAAGAGTCCGTGCAACTTCATCAAAGCTTGCGGGTACCGTGAGGACGATCTCTTGCTGTTCAAATTCTGCATCGATGTCCCCTTTGGCAATTTGTTTGTTCCAAGTTTCACGGATGTGAGAGATATAACGACGAGAGGCATCTACAGGACTGATTTTGTCCGATCCTTCAAGTGGAAGGATTTGGTCACGGCGAGGTGCAGCAGAATGGCAAAGCCAGCTTTTAGCGGAGTGGACAAGCTTGGTAGGAATTTTCTCGCCAAGGTGAAGTGCATAAGTTCCAATGACAGGTTGCTTATCGAGGTAGCAAACAGAAGGAAGTGTGGGTAAAAAATCTTGAGAACCCAGAAGGTTCTGCTGCTGAATTTTGAGGTTATGAATTTGGGTGGGTGATGCTAGCTCCACATAGGACGCTGCACAATTCGTAGTTCCCAAATCTATTCCAATAACGTATTTCATAAAACTATTCTAGCCTACGACTTAAAATTAACCACGGAGTACACGAAGTGCACTGAGAAAGAAAATGGGGTATTCATAAATCTGTGTATTCCGTGAAAAAAGTTAAAGAACGTATTGTTTAATGCCAAACTTTATCAGTTCAACGTTAAAATTAATTAATAATCCAATTTTGACTTTGGCAATTTTAAGATAGGTAAGTACCTGTGCATCATGTACAGGTAATATTTTTTCGATAGCCTTTAGTTCTAAATAATTTTATCTTCTATCAAATAGTCTATCCTAAAACCAGCATCAACAATAACACCCTTATAATCTAATTTGCAGGTAATTGCCTTTTAAATTTAATTCATGTGCAAAACATGCTTCATAAGCCGATTCCAATAAACCTGGACCGAGCTCCTTGTGAATTTCAATTGCAGCACCAATAATTTTTGAAGTAAGCATTTCTTCCTGTAAAACCATGTGTCACCTGTAAAATTTAAGTTTTGTGTAAAAATTTATTCTATCTCTTTCCCATTTCCCTTTTTTTCTATCCGTGCGCTCCGTGTACTCCGTGGTTAATTTTGCGTAAAATTACAAGATTATTACCTATACAATGCTGACTTGGTGGGCTTGGGCTTGGGAGAAGGCCAGGGTCAATATTTTTGATACGCCCTTTTCTTCCATTGAGACTCCAAATAAGGTGTCCGCGATTGCCATGGTTCTCTTGTTGTGCGTTATCACAATGAACTGACAGCGGTCAGCATATTGCTGCACAATCCTTGCAAACCTCTCGACGTTCGTGTCATCCAATGGAGCATCAATCTCGTCCAATATGCAAAAGGGTGAAGGCTTCACCTCAAATATCGCAAACAACAACGCCATCGCTGTTAAACACTTTTCTCCCCCTGACAGCAACTGGATCGATCTCATCTGCTTTCCTGGAGGCTTCGCACTGATCTCAATCCCCGCCTCCATAATATCTTCTGCATCTACTAACTCTAAATCTGCTTCGCCACCTTCAAAAAGAACCCTAAAGTTCCTTTTAAAATGTTCACGGATCTCTTCAAAAGTCTTATGGAACATTGTTCTACTTTGACCGTCCAGCTCTGCAATAATTGCCATGAGCTCATGTTTGGTCTTATTCATGTCTCCAACTTCTTGATCAAAAAATTTGGAACGCTCTTCGTGCTTTTCCAATTCTTCAATCGCGGCAAAGTTGATATCTCCTGCCCCATCGACTTCATGTCTAAATTGCTTAAGTTTTTTCTCAGCTTGGTCTAAAGGAAGTGACAAAGGTTGCACAACTTTTTGGGCTTCTTCAAAAGTCAATTGGTGCGTTTCTGTAAGTTCCTCAAGAATAGTTTGTCTATTTCCTTCTAGCTGTGTCAATTGCACCTGATATTGATTGAGCTTACCCTCTTTTTCCTTATGATCAATCTTTCCTTGTTGAAGTTTCTCCTCAAACTGCTGGACTTTCTCCTTCAGAAACTGAAGCTCTTTTTCCATTTTTTCACATTCAGTGGAGGCAGTCTTTAGGACTTTTTCTATTTCTTCAAGATCTTGTGTTTCTTGAGCAGTTTTTTGTGTCAGGGTCGTTTGCAAATTCTGCATATGTTTTAAATCTTCATGCAGACGTTTTTCACGGATGGTGCTTTCCTGCTCCTTAATCTCAATCAAGTTAATAGCATGTTTGCGTTGCCCTAGGTCACTGGAAATTTTCTGATAGGTGGATTCTTCACTTTGAACGTGCTGACGGCTCTCTCGAAGCGCTTTAAGTTGCTTTTCAAGCAATACCTCAGCTCCTTGAGCCTCTTGCTGCACGTCGGAAAGTTGATTTTTGGCTGTAGAATGTTTTTTTGTTAAAGCTTCAATTTGACTGGAAATATCTTTGACAGCAATTTCAAGGTTTTCACCCTCTTTATCAATCAAAGGGATTTCACTTTTAGCTTTTTCAACGTCACCATTCGCCTTTTGCAAACCAAAGTTGGCTTCAACGAGCTTCATTTCTTCTTTTCGAACAGCTTTGTCAGCTTCTGCCCGTTGATTCTGTAGGTCTATTCTTTGCTTTTTCAGATTCTGAATCAGTTCCTCTAATCGACGAGCTTCTCCTTCAAGCTTTTTCAAGCTCTTCTCGAGTTCCTTGAGCTCTGCTTCCCTTGTAAAAATATTCTGTTCCCCTTGACCTGGATAGAAGATGACTTTGTTCCGATCAACATAGACACCTTGTTTTGTCCAAACTTCTGCACCTGCTTGTGCTTTAATGGTATCAAGTGCATGAGACAGATGTTCTGTAATGTAGGCCTTGCTAAGAAAATGATTTGAAAGAGGATGATGCGATGTCATTTCTTTCAATGATTTTGCATTTTTTGGAGCATTGACTGGTATTCCAGCTTCTTCCAAATAGGCCATACAGAGAAGTGAATAATCTGTCAGTTTTTTTGATTGTGCAAATGCTTGGACCTCATCAAAATCTTTTGCACTTGCTACGACCATTGTTTGCATGTAAGGCTTCATCACAATGGCTAAAGCTTCTTCTGCACCAGATTGAGGAGTCAAACACTCGTACAAGGGCTTTAACTTTCCATAAATTGGGCTTTTCTCTTTCAAACTTTCCTGTGCGAGCATTTTTGCACCTGATGAAAAACCTTGCATCTCTTCTTTTAATCGGGAGAGAACTTTATAGCGTGCCTGTTGTTCCGCTTGTTCTTTGTGAAGGTCTTCCCATTTCTTTTGACCGTTTTCAAGCTCTTTTACAAGATGATTGAGCTGTTGGTCGAGATGTTGGAATGCTGTTCTGTGCTGATCGACAACAGCTTCAGCCTGTTTCATAGAGGCTTTCTTTTCTTCAACAACTTTGTTGCAGTGTGCGATTGTTTCTAAGGCTCTTTTTCGTTTGTCTTTGAGCTGGCTTTGTTTTTCTTGTAAGTGTTCTTGACGTACACCTTTCTGCTTGATCTCACTTTCGATTTGACTTTCAAGTTGGGTCAGCTTCAAACGTTCATGCTGAGTTTTGAGTTGCTTTTCTCTTAAATGCCCAGCTTCTTTTTCAAGCGACTGATACGCATTTTGAACCGTTCCCAAACGTTCTTCGAAGCTGTTTTTTTCTTCTTCAAACTTTTTGAGCTCTTTTTGGAGGGTGTTGAGCTCTTGCTGTCTTTTTTTCCTTTGCTCAGCGATCTCTTCGAGCTCTTTAAGGCATTGTTTTTCTTTTTCAGAGGCTTCTTTGTGCCTTTCTTTGTGATTTTTTTGCTCTTGGTCTTTGAGTTGCTTTGTCCCACGGGCTCTATATACCTCTTCGTTTTTTGAATGAAAAGCTTTTTCAAGATGGGTAAGCTCTTCCTTCAATCGATTTTTCTGGTTTTCCCCAGCTGCAAAGGCACCGGCTTTTTCTTGCAACTCTCGAGCAAGGTTATCTTTCGTTGCAGTTAACTGCTGAAGCTTTAAGTCGAGCGCTTTTATTTTTTCAGTAAATACAGTTTTTTCTAATTCAACTAAATTAGATTTTATTTCTTTGAAATGGATTGCACGTTCAGCTTGCTCTTTTAACAAGTCGATACGCTTGGTCACCTCGCGATGGATATCATTGATCCGAGTCAAGTTATTATCTACATCCTGCAACTTTTTCATCGTCTCTTTTTTGCGATGCAAAAAGCGAACAATCCCTGCAGCTTCGACAAAAATTTGCACGCGCTCAGTGGGAGAATACTGGATCACTTGGTCAATTTTGCCCTGCTCGAATATGCAGAACGCTTGATGCCCGACTCCAGTCCCCCAAAGCATACTCTGGATATCTTTCAAGCGGACTTGGTGGCCATTAATAAAATAATCAGACTCTCCGCTACGGTGAAGGCGACGTTTGATTTCGACCTCTTCATAGTCTACTGGCAAAGCTCCATTGATCTCCGAGAAGGTCAAACTGACCTCAGCCACATTCACTGGTTTACGATGTGCTGTGCCATTGAAAATAATGTCGGGCATTTTTCCGCCACGCATTGATTTTGCGGACTGCTCACCCATTACCCAGCGGATCGAATCAGAAATGTTCGATTTTCCGCAACCATTAGGACCTACTATTGCGGTCATCCCAGGATTAAATAATAATGTAACTTTGTCTGCGAAGGATTTAAATCCCATTACTACAAGCTTTTTCAGTTTCAAGCTCCACCTCCATCAGAATAAAGTTCATAGGTCTGAATTCAGAAGTTAGAATTCAGAAGTCAGAAGTTAGAATTATAAGCCTTCTTAAATTCTATTTAAAGCAACATCTACGCTAAATTGAATTCTGGATTCTGAATTCCGGATTCTGTATTCTTCTCAGTCTTTAATATGGAGGAGATATGGGTTTTCTATTACGTACAATATTGACATTTAGTTTATTAGTAATTCCTAGTTTTAATTTTGCTGAGAATTTAGTTCCAGTTTCGATTAGAACTTTGTATGGAGAAGAGGTTGTAGAAGAACCCATTATATTAGAGTTACTTGCATCTCCGGCAATGGTTAGGCTCCAAAGTATTGACCAATCAGGCTATGTCCATTACTTAGGCAGGATTGAGTTTTATCCGAGATACATCCACTCTTTCGGGGTGTATCAAATTCTAAAGCGGTTTAATGCTTCGCTGGAAGAGCAGATAGCCGGTCTATTGCATGATACATCACATACTGTGTTTTCTCATGTTGGGGATTGGCTGTTTTTTCAAGGGTCGCATGAAGAAGCCTACCAAGACGATATACAGGCATGGTATTTGAGCAAGCAAGGTGTAGATCAGATTGCTGAAAAGTTTGGAATGCCATTTAAGCACATGCTTGAGAAAGGGAATGGCTACAACATGTTAGATCAAGAGCTACCAGATATCTGCTGCGATAGGTTGGAGTACAATCTATTTACAGGCCATCTTCAAGGTTTTTTTACTCAAGAAGATATCACAGAAATTTTGGCCGATATCCATTATGAAAACGGAAAATGGTTTTTTGAAGATCCTGCTGTAGCAGCAAAGTTTGCAAGAGTCTCTATCTATTTCACTGAACACTTGTGGGGTGCAGACTGGAATGTGGTAATCAATGAATTTTGTGCTAGAGCCTTGAAAAGGGCGCTAGAAATTGAAATTTTGACGATGGATCAAATCCATTTTGCAAAAGATAGTGAGGTGTTAGCAATATTGGATGGTAGCGAGGATGTGATTATTAGAGGTTTGCTAGACAAATGTAAAAATATTGAAGATTGGTATGAATTGTGTGAAAAAGAGCAAGCCGACTATAGCTGCAAGTGCAAGTTCAGAGGGATTGATCCATTAGTCAGGATCAATGGAGATCTGGTAAGGCTCACAACTTTGGACGGCAACTTCGCTGAGTACTACTATTCTGTGAAAGCAAAAACTGCGAAGGGAATCCACGTCCGCTTCAAATAGCGATAGCGGGGGTAGCGGACAGAGCGGACGAAGCGGACGAAGCGGACACAGTGGATGCCCTCCGCGAAGCCCTGGAATG
>JBDHQB010000019.1:0-44302 GCA_039806825.1 Parachlamydiaceae bacterium
AAGAAAATAAAAGGCTCGTAGGGAGAATCAAAAAATTTAAACGTTTACTTGACACTCTACATAGCAGTGCGGTAGCGTAGCGAATGCGGAGCTACCGCCATGCGTTAAGTAACAAGCCTGCTGCAAACTGCTGCTCGCGCGTAGCGCCCTGGAGTTGTGCCCTATGGCACAGCTCTTAACAAGCCGTAAAGCTCGTAGGGCCCAAGCATTTCCGCTTTTAACAAGCTTGTCTTGCAACGCATGGCGGTAGCTCCGCATTCGCTACGCTACCGCACTCCATGCCTGCGGAAACGCTGCGACTCTGCCTTTGTAACATCCGCTCTGTCCGCTCCATTCTGACTTCTGTCTTCTGACTTCTTACTTCTGTATTCCTGACTTCTGTATTCCTGACTTCTGTCTTCCGACTTCCGACTTCTGTCTTCTTATTTCTTTTTGTGTAGTTTGTGTGCAAAGAAACTAAGATGCGATAAATTTAGCAATATAAATGTTCCACCTGCAATACCTGCTACAGCTTTAAAAGCTAAATTTACTTTTGCAGATTTTGTTACTGAAGCAGCTATTAATAGACCTGTAAGAGTCACTAAAGACAAAATGAATTGAGTACTTATGACAAAATGAATGCTTTTGCCTCTACTGCCAATATGGTTATCCAATAACTCCCCGTATTTAATGCATTCTTCGACTCGATTTGGTCTTCTAAAAAGTAGAAAATTGTGATACCCAAAACATCCAAGACCAGTTGCTACAGTTGACCCGGCAACAATTTTTAATGCGAGACTGATTCTTGTATTCTGAGTTACCGAAGCAGCAATGACTAAACCTAATAAGGCAATCGCTTGAGCAAACATGACTGCGTGAGCGGATCGAATAATAATGGCATCCCTTTTCCCCATTGTTTCTGCATCAAATGTCCATAACTGCTTATTATATTCACCCAAAGCCTTAATATAGCTCATCTTATTCCTTACAGTAGACAACGAATTTATGCCGTACCATTATACCTATTTAACACAAATTTTCTACTTGTTTAAGCTGCTGCATTCGTTTAAACCTCTTATTATTGTCTTATTAATTCTTCATAGGCCCTTCCAACCCATTCAGAGTGACCACCATATTGCTGCATGCTGTAATGCTCTTCGAAGGTAGGAAATGTTGGGAGTTCTGCATTTACAGGGAAGAGACCTTTCTCAATTCCTTTTCTAGCTAATCTCGCAGCATTGTGAGAGTTAATAAATTCTTGATACTCGACAGATCTAACATAGGTTTCTTTGTCGATTTGTCTTTTCTCGGCCATATTATCGAATCTATCATAATTTTTTGTTGTTAAAGCATTGTGCATCTCAAAAATGATCGATCCGATAATATCACCTTGATCAACATGGTGAGGTACATTCACGCAAATAGCCCTATGATCGTAATCCCAATAGGCTCCGAACTGTTGTGAGAGCTGGTGTGAGTTTGCAACAATACGGAAATTTCCCTCTTTTTGAATTTGAGAGATCAGTTCTCGAGCTTCCGGCAGTTGCCATATTTTGTTAAATGCAGGTTGAAGTTCTTGAGAGCATGGAACAGGATTGGGTTCAGCAGCTTGTAAGACAACACTAGCTAAAGTTATAAAAATAATTAATATGTATACTAATTTCTTTAACATAATTTCACCGAAGTAAATTAAACAAAGAAAAATAATATACCAAACTAATTAAATGAACAATTAAAAGAATGCGATCACCATTCATAATAAAAACGATAAGGTGAAGGAGTGAAGTGGACGAGTGAACGGACACAGTGGACGTAGTGGATATGGGCAAAAAATTTTTACATGTCCACTAAGTCCACTGTGTCAACTTCGTCCACTTAGTCTATTTTGACAGTTTATTGAATTTGCTTGATGAGTTCGCTACGACGAACCTTTCCAAGGTCAGTTTTAGGCAAAGCGTCAACGTGATGAACTTTGCGGATACGTTCAAAAGGCATGACTGCAGCATTGAATTTTTCAATAATTTCTTTTCCAGGATTGTTTCCAGCTATGCAAAGATGGACAGCAATTCCAAGTCTTGGATCATCAATTGGAAGTAATACCGCTTCAACATTCCCCTTACATCGATCTAGAATTGACTCAAGATAACTAAAATCTACATTTTCTCCGCCAATCTTAATCATTTCATCCGCACGCCCCAAAACTTCAAGGTAATGTCCATTCACATTTCCGCGATCACTTGTAACCAACCACCTTTCCTTTTTTGGGTCTTCCCAAACTATTCTGCTTCCAATGTGTGCGTACCCTGTCAATAAAGAGGGACTTCTAACTGAAATCAACCCTTCAGGCGTTATTTTAACTTCAACGTGGGAGAGGATCCTCAATTTTGTTGGATGATGTAACTCTGCAGTTGCAATCTGCGAGCAACATTCTGTCATTCCATAACTAGGCAATAACGGCCATCCGAGTTTTTCAGCTTCTTCATAAAGATGGTCTGATAATCTACCTCCACCCACAATGATTGCCCGCAAACTTTCAGGCGGCCTTAAATTGAGCTGGACTAAATCGTGCACCTGAGTTGGAACAAGTGAAGTCAACGTGACTTTATTTCTAACAAGCTCATGATTGAATAGCAAGGGATCCCATTTAGCTTCGAACGGAATGCAATAAGAACCATTCTGGTGACATCTTGCAAAAATTCCCAAACCCCCTACATGAAATTGTGGCAAAGGATTTAGCCAAATATCATTTGCATTTGCTTTAAGGTGACGGTTAACAGCGTCCGCTGAGTCAAGAATCGCTTTTTTAGAAAGAGCTGCCCATTTAGCTGTGGAGGTTGTTCCAGAAGTGGAAATCCAGATATGTCCATGGATGGGGATTGCTTTTAATGTTGTTACAATTTTTTCTGCTTCAGCAGGTTCCATTCTAGGATTTGTGAGAATATAATTTTCGCTGCTTGTCCAATCTATTTTCATCGAAGTTCTTCCCAGACTAAATCATTAAGTAAATGGTCAAATCCAAAGCCTGTACCATGAGGAGAATCTAGATAAGGTCCATCGTTGTGAAGCAATTGGCTAAAAGGATTTGTGTGATAAACATGATGTGTTAATAAACCGCAGACATCTAAATTGGTAGCATATTTTGCCGCGGTCCATGCTGCAGAGACTTGTCCAATGGGATGATCAACATAAGTTGTCATAACAAGCTTTTGATTTCCTTGAATAAACACTTCTGGCTTTTGGATGGCAGGCTTAATTACAAGGTAATCGGCAGAATCGGGAAAGCCCACCGCCTTCATAGCATCTCTATCGCAAGCTAATGAGATTTCATATTTTTTCCTCAGATCTTTCCATGTAGATAAATTGAAAGGAATAGGATCTTCAAAAAATTCAATCTGCTTTAGATAAGGTTTTAAAGTCTGTACAATCTCCTCAAACTCCCCTCTCGTAAATTTACAATTACAGTCTAGACGTAATTTTATAAAAGTTCCTCGGAGGATCTTTAACAGATTTAAAATCGAACTCAGATCTTTCCCATGAACTTTGACTTTGAGTCTATTAAATCCTTGATGGATTAAGTTTTCGATCTGGTACGGTTCAAAGATCTCTAAGTCTGTGATCAATGCATGACTGGGAGGTATGAGTGTATCTTTAAAAAGGGATATCTCTTGTGTTCTTGCTCGTGCATCAGTTCGTGCAAATTCAAGAGTACGTTCAGTCATCCTTGTCAGATGCCCTAATCGCAAAAGTTTGAGTTGAAGCTCTAACGGAAAATCTCCTAGTTCCGGCCAAGGATGCAAATCGGAATAGCCAACAGAACCGTCTTTAAATGTAATTTTGAAAAGAACACCTTTATGCCCTTGCTTTTCGGAATGGCTATTTAGGCGACCTTTACTTTGTAGGGCGTAATGATGAATTTCGATCTTCATCGAATAACATAACCTAATATCATAAGAACTCCGAACATTAAATGAACAAAGGCGATTTCAATCATAAAGCGATTGTAAACTTTACCGGGGTCATATGTCCATGTTCCTCTAATGACATTAAGAGCCAAAGGAAAATTCATCGATGTTAAGGCTGCAACAAGTGTATAGCCATTTGAATACCAAATGTAATTTAAGAAAAATGGTAACAGCAATTGAATGGTAATCTGCCATCTTGCAAATGTATGTCCAAGACGAACAGCAAGTGTTCGCTTATGGGCTTTACGATCCTCGCGCAAATCGCGCAGGTTATTGATCGACATGAGTGACATCGCAATCAGTCCAATTTGTGTCCCTGCAAGTAAACATTTCCAATCAATAAATCCCTGCTGCAAATAAGCAGGAGCACACACTGCGATTAATCCATAAAACAGCATCACAAAAGCATCGCCAATCCCTGTATAGGACAAGGGATAGGGCCCGCCAGTATACATATAGGCTAATGCAATAGATGCAGCGACGATCAATATGAAAACAGATCCCCCGTAGTAAATCATTGGCAGGCTGGCGATAAAGGCGAAGATGAGAAACAGTAACCCGCCAGCAAAAACTTGACGGGTTGTTAATTTGCCTGTGTTGATTACCTTCATTCCTAAGTTGTGTTTTTCGGAAGTATCGGTTCCATTGATATAGTCTAGCGCATCGTTGATGTAATGGGAACCGATCTGAACACACATAGCAAAAAGAAGCGCGCTGATTGCTAAGAACCATCTAATTTTGTCGAATGGAACATCCGCCAACGCAGTACCTACAGCCACTGGAATAACACTAATTGTGAGCTTTTTAGGCCGAGCAGCTTGGTACCATGCTTTTGCGTCGGTTAGAAAATTCTTTTCTGCAGCTGTATTTGCAAGTTTCATATCTATGGTAGGCGTTTAAATTTTCCAAAGTTGGGTTTTCTTTTTTCAACGAAAGCTTTTTTCCCTTCTTGCGCTTCCTCCGACATGTAGTAGAGCAATGTGGCATTTCCTGCAAGATCTAATAATCCAATTTGCCCATCGCAATCGGCGTTAAGTGCAGCTTTTAAGCAACGAAGTGCCAATGGCGAATGTTGCAGCATTTCTCGGCACCATTGTAACGTTTCTTGTTCAAGCCTTTCATATGGGACAACTTTGTTGACAAGTCCCATTTCTAGAGCTTCTTGCGCATTATATTGACGGCAAAGGAACCAAATTTCTCGCGCTTTCTTTTGTCCGACAATACGCGCAAGGTAACTACTTCCGAGGCCGCCATCAAATGATCCCACTTTAGGACCTGTTTGTCCGAAACGTGCATTGTCTGCTGCGATTGTTAGGTCGCATACGACGTGGAGCACATGTCCACCGCCGATCGCATATCCTGCAACCATAGCGACAACAGGTTTTGGGAGGGAACGAATTTGCTTTTGAAGGTCTAGAACGTTGAGCCGAGGAACGCCATCTTTGCCGATATACCCTTCATCACCGCGGATTTTTTGATCTCCACCGGAACAAAAGGCTTCTTTTCCTTGTCCTGTAAAGATGATTACTCCGACATCACTATCATTACGAGCTAGTTCGAAGGCTTCTTGAAGTTCTATAATTGTTTCAGGTCGGAATGCATTGCGCACATGAGGACGATTAATTGTTATTTTAGCAATGCCCTCATCGTTCTTTTCGTACAGGATGTCTTCAAAGATTTTTACCGGAATCCATTGTTCGGTTGCAGTGGTCATGAGGTTCTCCAAATTTTTTGCGATCATACTAAAATTTTTGGAACCACAAATCAATGAAAAAACGTTCCCTTTAACAAAACCGCTTTATACAATTTCGCTTCAGTGGAAATGTAGCTCGCGTACCGTTACACATTCTAAGTATTTGTGTCTCTCGCAGAGCGCCCTGGAGTACTGTGCCCAATGGCACAGCTCTTTACTAGAGAATAATCTACAAATGCCCAAGCAGGTATACTTTGGCCCTACCAGCTTTACGGTTTGTTAAGAGCTGTGCCATTGGGGCACAGTACTTCAGGGCGCTCCGCGCGAGTCACAAATAAATCTAGCAAGAATCTGTAGGTTAACTGACTTGGTCGATTTGTTTGATGCCTTCTTTGTCGATGATAATGCGGATTTTCTTCAGCTCGACCTTAGATTCATCAGAGCCTTCGGCAGCTATGGTCGTTTTTGTAATAATATTGATATGATAAACTTTTGGTAACTTTGTCTTATGTAACTCCATGTTTTCTGGATCAAATGCCAAATAGGAATCGTACGAATCGCTTGCTTTCTGCAGAAATTGATGGATGTTAAATCTAAATATAGTATTCAGTCCTGATTTTGTTTCATCATGATCTATATCTGAGGGATACATTTCGACAGTATTTTTGTAATAAATGACCTTTTCAGGTCTTTTGATCTCTGACAATACAGCATGAAAACCTTTATTCCGTATATTCTCAATCTCTGGTGCCACTTTGTCTTCATCTAAAAATGAAAAGGACTCTTTCATTTCCCCCAGAACAAGCCCTGTGTCCAGTGTTCGGATTTTTGTCGAATAATCGGAAAAAATTTGAAACGCTTTTTGATTGGAAAAATTCCTTAGCGATTCCTTCAGCCGATCTTTGATAATATAAGCCACAACAGTAAGCACGATAAATGGCACAGAGGTAATGACGAAGATTTGCCCCTGCCAAATAAATAATAACAAGTAAATGAGCATTGCAAATCCAGCAGCAAAACTTCCTATGAGATTTCCATATTTGTTCTGAAGTGAAGTCTTACTAATATCTAGGGCAAGAGCGTCTAAGACAAATTTATTTAATAATCCAGCTCGATAGAGAATAAACTCGCTTTGAGTAGAATGCTCACTAATTTTTCTTGGTTCTTGATATTCCTTTTCACGATGAATTTTTTCTTTTGCCAATAAGAAGCTTATCTCTTTATCAACCGGCTGCGAAATTTTTTGATGATATTTTCTAAGGTATTCAAGAAATCCAGCGAGATAAAAGTTATAGGAACTGCTGATAAATTCATCGATATATGTGAAATAATGGTCGACGGATGGATCGTTCCACATCTTCATATAAAAATGTTCAAGATCCAGAAATTCATTGTGTAATACCGTTAGCTCTGTGCAGAAAGTGCTAACCTTTTTTGAAAATTCAAAGCTATTTTCTTTTGTTTCAGTCTTATTCAGCTCTTGTATAAGTTCTTTAATTCTTCTTCTAAGTGCACTTCTTACAATATTTGCCAACAGCTTTAGATCGTACTTAAGACTTTTTTTATTTTCAGCAGTCGGTTCTTTATTTTTAAGGGCTACGATCCTGGCAAGTGGAGACTTTAAGTTAGCGAGGTCCAGAATTTCTTTAAAAGTAAACTCTGGAGTCTTATATCTAATCATGATTGTCTGATCTCGATAAAACTGCTCCCTCGTATATGTTTGTTCATTGATCTGTAGCGCATTGGGAATAAAAAAGTAAAATTCCTGCGTGTACCAGCTGTGGGCACTTTCCTTAAGAGGTAAAAGATCATTTTTCACTTCAAATTGCAAAATATCTCTAAAGTGCAATTCTTCTGCTGAAAGATCTTTCCAGAAATCATCCATAGGCTAACTATCTTTTGGCTTTGGCCAATCAGGATTTAGAAACTTTCCGTACTCAGATATTATTTTACCATCTGCGTAGATTTTTCCACCTTTGCGAAGATTGCACACAAGATCCCAATGTAGAGCAGATTCATTCGAATTACCAGTTTCAGGGTACCCTTTTCCTAAAGCCGAATGGAAAGTCCCACCAATTTTTTCGTCAAAAAGGATGTTTTTAGTCCCGGCCTGAATATTGTAGTTCGTACCAATCGCAATTTCTCCGAGAAACTTTGCACCTGGATCTTGGTGAATCATCGCTTTTAAGAAATCTTCATTTTTAGAGGCTTTGGCATCGACAACAGCTCCGTTTTCAAATTTAAGAACAATGTCTGTGACTTCGACAGATTTATACACGGTAGGGAAGGAATAGTAGGCAATACCATTCACTCCCCCATCTTTTGCCTTTAAATTCGGACCCGTAAATACTTCGCCATCGGGGAAATTGCGTTTACCACAGCAATTTACCCATTTCATTCCATCCACATTCACTAATAGATCTGTGCCTTGATCATTAGTGAACCTTAGTTCTTTTACTCCATTTAGGAATTTAACTAAGCTTTCTTGCTTCTTTTCCACTTCGCGCCATAAAGAAATCGGATCCTTTTCATTGACCAAACAAGCATTCAGAACGAATTCTTCGTAGTCAGTAGTACTCATTTCTGAATCTTGAGCTGAAGAAGGGGTAGGGTAAAAAGTCAGGCACCAGCGAAGCTTTCCGTTAGCAGCTCTGCCGAGCACCGATTCAAGAATGGGTTTATATCCTTTTGCAGCAAGGGCCTGCTTTTGTGGAGGTACCTGTGACATGGCTCGCGAATTTGTTGACGAGGAAACATTTAGATAGATATCGCAATTTTGGACAGCATAATGCCAAGTTGGAGGTGTTGCGCTCAGCTGTTCTTGAGAAGCGTATTTAAAAAAGGATTCTCTCCAGGCTGACGATTGGACAAAACACTCGACAATGGCACCTGCCTGAATGAGTTTTTCATAACAAGCTTCGATTAGTGGCATTGCGACCGGATCCCCTACAATAATGGCATGTTCCCCTTTTTTAGCTTCTAAAGAATAGTTTACTAGTACATCAGCCCATTTACCCAACCTTTGATCTCGCATATGTTCTCCTCTAAAAATGGCTAATTTACGTCAAAAAAGATTAAAGTTCAAAAACCTTGTTTTTAAATCGCTTTTTAACCATAATATTATAGCTAGTAATACTGATATTGGAGACAATATGCCCAAACTAATATTTGATCATAACGGTGAAGAAGTAGAATTACCTGAAGACTCCCCTATTGCTGAATCTTGCGAAGAGGCAGGTGTGCCGTTTGCATGTACAGAAGGTGTATGCGGGACATGTGTGATAGAGATTAAGGCAGGCAAAGAGCATCTTTCAGCTCCTACGAAGGAAGAGGAAGATTTTCTTGGACAAGGCACATGTGATGAAAGACTTGCTTGTCAGTGTAAAATTAAATCGGGCTGCGTTAAAATATCATTTTAAAGTAAGGAGATCTCATGTCAGCAGAGCCTCAAACAAATACAGAGAAAAAACGTATTCATCGTCATATGACGATCGAGGAAATTTTAGGGATGTTTCCTTACAAAGCGCAAAGACTTTCACAGGAAATCACCAATGCCGGCCTACATTGCGTAGGTTGCCATGCCGCTACATGGGAAACGCTCGAAGGCGGAATGATGGGCCACGGCAAAACACAAGCTCAGATCGATCATCTTGTAGAAAGATTGAATGCATTATTGGATGAAGAGATCGATACAAGTACAGTGACAATTACAACAAAAGCTGCGAAGAAGTTTCTTGAGATCTTGGCTGAAGAAGGCAAGCAAGGATGGGGCTTAAGATTTGGCGATGTTGTAGGTGGTTGCAGTGGTTTTGAGTATATTTTAGACTTTTCTGAAAAAGCTGAAGCTGACGATACAGTATTAGTTTCCCAAGGCATTGAGATTCATATTAATAACAAAATGGTAAAGAGATTGTTAGGATCAGAGATCGATTTCGTCGATGGCTTGCACAATTCAGGCTTCAAGATTAGCAATCCAAACGTTAAGTCCTCTTGCGGCTGCGGCAAATCCCAGGGTTATTAAACAACCATTCCCATTTGCGCGTAGCGCCCTAGAGTGCTGTGCCCTATGGCACAGCTCCAGGGCGCAAAGCGCGAGCAACAATACTAGAGTGGGTGCGAGAAATAGGTTTACGCTACATTGTGAAAGTGGTAATTATTTACATTGCGAAAGTGATAATTATTTGTTGAAAGCGCTTAGGTTTAAACTTCCAGAGCTAACACTTTCTTGAGCCATTTCATAGAGTTTATGGAGAGTTGGCAGAATATTATCTTGTAGATTTATGATATCTGCGTCTGAAACAATCGACTCTTTGAATACTTCAAAAGAAGCAGGATCTGATACCGTAAATCCTCTCGATTCATAACTTTTAAGCTTATCTTTTAGAATTTGCATTTCATTTTGTATATTTCTTAATTCCCGAAGGTTTTCATTCATTTTTTCCAATTTTAACATTTCTGAACTAATGGATCCTTTGGATCCATTTTCTACTTGTAGTTTTTGAATGTTGATTTTGCATTGCTCAATATCAGTTTCATGTTTCTTAATTAATTCACTAAGTTTAGGATTTTCTTCCTCAAGTTTCTTTAGATCCTGCTCAGCTTTTTGAAACCCAAATTCTGTTTGTTCTATCTTTGGAAGCTCTGTTTCAAGTCGCAATTTAAAAAACTCTATTTTGGAAACTGCTTCCTTTAAATCTTTCAGCTGTTTTTCTGCTTCAAATAAGCGTGGTTCTGCTGCAACGTCACCTCTCCCAACTCTATCTTTAAGAGTTTTAACTTCTGATTCATACTTTAAGATTTTTTCATTGAGTTGTGGCAATTGAGCAATTTCCCTTTTCAAATTTTCTTTTACTGCACTATAGATTCTCCACTCAACAGTCGTTATAAGATCCCATTCTTCCTGATATCGTGATTGAGAGAGGATTCGCAGTTTTACCGCTTGATTAAGACAATCGATAAGTTTCTCTCCAAAAGCTTTATTAATTATTCCTTTTTCCTGCAAAGCTTTAATTCGAGCTATGGAATTTGTTTCGTTAATTTTATATTTCGCAGCAAGCAAGCTCACAATAACTTGTGGAAACCGGTATAATTCTTCTTTAATATAGGTTATTGGAGACAGTTTAAGGGTAAGAATAGGAGAAGGAGAGCCTGGAGTAGAGCCTTCTTCTAGTTTTTTTAATACAAATTTTAATGTCTCCATGATCCCTGCATCACTTTGGGTAATTTTACCAACTACTGACTCAGAAACAATACTTCTATATTGCTGATAAAGTTCCAAATCTCCACATACAAAAATGTTATCCGACATTGCACGTTGATCATTTTGCATTTTTTTCAATTGCTCATCGTTAAGTTCAGATTTCCCCTGAACACCTTCTAGCGATGCTTCAATAAATAGATCCATGCGACCTCCAAATCCTTCCTGTCGCATTCTGGAAATCTCAGCTATTTTCATTTCTTTTGTTTTCAGAAGTTTATCAAGCTTACTTTGAATCTTCTGAAGTTCAGTCGAAGTCTTGTCTGTTAATTCCATTTGTAGTTGATCGATTTCAGCTGAAATGGATTTTAATTCTTCTTCAGCTGTTGTAGGATCATTTAGATGACGAAAATCATATTGTGGATATTGTGGGCTGCCAGATCCTGTACAAAGACGAAGGCCTGGTTTTCCTAAATTTTCCGATTCTCCAAGTCGGTATAAACGTTCTTCGACATATGCATATAATTTAGTGAAATATTTAAGTGTTTTCTCATCTCTTTTCTCGAGTATTAACATATTATCAAGATCGGGAAATGGGCCAGACTCATATCGTGCAAGGGAACCGAATACGGCTAAACAATATTTACATGGCGGTGAGCCAAGATTTTTGATTCCCTCTTCAAAAATCGATTCTATAAATTGGATAATACCATGACTAAGATATTTGGAAACTTGCTCACTTGAAACACCTTTCTTAATGTCTGAGAGAGCTTTTTCTCGAACAACACTTAACTGCTGTCTATTGTCAGCCTCTTCTTGACGTATTTTAGCGACAGGAGTGGAATCAAGATATTTTTTAATTGAAGCAATATGAGCATCTAAAGTGCTTAAGGCTACTTTAAAATCTGAATTCGATGAATTTTGTGGATCAAGTTGCTTAACATTTTGACGTAATTTTTTTAGTTCTGACAATATATTTAATTGCCTCATTATTTCTTCGTTTTTTTCCTGTTTAGGGGGTGATGAGAGCTTCTCACTGCAATTCTTTACTTTTGTAATAAACTCTTCGATGGAAATTGAATCTTGGGGAAAGCTGGAAAGGTTAGTCATTCCTATCTGGTGGGTTTTGACCATTTCTAAAGTTATGGTAGCGCCCATTATTTTAAGCTTCGAAACTATTTCCTCTTTTGTTGAGAGGTTGGCAAGTTGACTCTTTACTTTATCTAGTTGTCCCGGTGAAAGATTCGGAGATATTCCAAGAAGATCTATTTTAGGATTTGATTGTTCAGATTTGTTAACCAAAAGTTCATATTTATTATTATCTAATTCAAATGAAATTGAAAATCTATTGTCGAATAACATAAATTCTCCAGTAAATATACTATAAAATATTATACCATCTATTAAATATTTTAAGAATAGATGTAGCGGATGAATATGTTGCTTACTCGAAGCGCCCTGGAGTTGCTGTGCCCTATGGCGCAGCTCTTTCGCAGATGTAAAACTCGCAGGGGCCAAGTAGTATACTTAGGCCCTACGAGCTTTACGGCTTGTTAAGTGCTGTGCCATAGGGCACAGCATTCCATGGCGCAGAGCGGAAGCAATAGTTTCGGCACTAACTCAGGTGGATGGATTCGCCAAGGGCAGCTTGAGCAGCTTCTTTGATAGCTTCGCTGAAGGTGGGGTGACCATGCGGACTGTAGGCTAAGTCACGCAATGTGGCCTTTTTTTCAATGGCAAGCATTCCTTCATGGATCATTTCCGAAGCGTAAATTCCTAAAATGTGCATTCCGATCAACCGACCGGTCCTTGCTTCGCCAATCACTTTTACTAATCCATCCATTTCTCCTACAGCCCTTGCCCTTGGATTGGCCTTGAACTGGCATTGCCCAATTAGCAATGCAAGGCCGCCTTGCTGGGCCTCTTCCTCTGTCAAACCTACTCCAGCTGCTTCGGGAGATGTATAAACAATCCCAGGTATCGCCATATAATTGATATGCGCTTTCTTGCCTGCAATAATATCTACAGCCGCGATCCCTTCTTCTGATGCCTTATGCGCCAACATCGGCCCATCGATCAAGTCCCCTATTGCATAAATATTGGCTACTGAGGTCCTAAATTGTCCATTAACTGGAATAAAGCCTCTATCCGTCGGTTGAATTCCAACACTTTCCAATCCTAAATCCTTTGAAGCGGGGCGCCTTCCAATAGCAACAAGCACAACGTCCGCTTCCAACGCCATCTCTTGCCCTTCATGCGTAATAATTAAAGTCTGTTGTTTACCATTTTTTTGCGCTTTCACCACTTTAGTGCTTAGAAAGAATGTAAGACCTTGTTTCTTCAAGATTTTTAACAGTTCCTTTCTAATCGTTTGGTCGAGTGTTATACAAATTTGATCTAACATCTCTACAACTGTGACCTCAGTTCCTAACCTACTATATGCTGAAGCTAGTTCCACTCCTATGTATCCCCCTCCAACAACAACCATTTTGTTAGGGACTTTTTCCAATGCTAATGCCCCTGTAGAAGAAAGAATTGTTTTTTCATCAAATGGCAGAAAAGGCAAACCTATTGGAGAAGATCCTGCAGCTAGAATAATGTTTTTGGCTTTGATTACCCTTCCGCCTTTATCAGAAGTCACCTGGATTTGATTAGTCCCTGTTAACTTTCCAACCCCCTGCACCCATTCAATTTTATGCCTTTTGAATAGGTTTGCAACACCATCAGTTAAACTTTTAACTGCTTCTTCTTTTCTTTTCATGATGGCTGGAAAATCAACTTTGACGTTACCAACATCGATTCCATGCTCTTTTGCATGTTTCTGGATGAAGCTATAATGCTCTGTAGATTGCAAAATTGCTTTTGAAGGGATACATCCTACAGTGAGACAGGTTCCACCAACCCTTGTATCTTTTTCAATAACAGCTGTCTTAAAACCTAATTGGGCTGCTCTAACGGCGGCAACATATCCTCCAGGACCAGATCCTATGATAGCAATATCGAATTCTGAAGTCGTCATAGCGGTTCCTTTTTCCTAAACTTGAAGGAATAAGCGGGAAGGATCTTCAAGGATATTTTTAATGTGTACAAGGAATGTAACTGCTGTTTTGCCATCGATGATGCGATGGTCATAGGTTAATGCGAGATACATCATAGGTCTGATAACGACTGCATCATTAATCGCAACGGGACGCTTAATGATTTTGTGCATTCCTAAAATCGCACTTTGGGGTGGGTTAAGAATTGGAGTTGATACGAGCGATCCGTAAGTTCCACCGTTTGTGATTGTGAATGTTCCCCCTTGAAGTTCATCGACATTAATACTGCCATCTTTAGCTTGGGCAGCATATTTTTCGAGAGTCCCTTCAATCTCCGCAAAGGATTTTTTATCACACGCTCTAACGACAGGTACGATGACTCCCCTATCTGTGCCTACAGCGAGACCAATGTCGTAGTAATGTTTATAAACGATTTCATCTCCTTCAATGGAGGCATTGACATCGGGATATTCTTTTAACGCCGAGACAACAGCTTTCACAAAAAAAGACATGAACCCCAGTTTAGTTCCGTACTTCTTTTGGAAATCTTCTTTATACTTTTCCCGCAATTTAATGACTTCGGTCATGTCAACTTCATTAAAAGTTGTCAGCATGGCAGCGTTGTGTTGGGCTTCAATCATTCTATTAGCAATCAAACGTCGAATTTTGGACATTTTTTTACGGGTTTCAGCTTCCCCTGTGGAAGGCTCTGGAGCAGGGATGGCCACAGTCGGTTGATAAAAGGGTGTGCTCGTTCCAGTTTCTTCTGATCCTTTAAGTTCTTCTAAAAAAGCATCGCGGGTCATTCTAGATTCTTCGATAATATCTTTAGCATGTTTTGGAAGTTCTGATTGAACTGGCTTTGAAGGTTCAGCTTTTTGGGGTTGAGGTTTTGGAGTTTCAGCTTTGGGCGTTTCTTTCGCAGGTTCTGGCTTTTGTTCAGGGGGTTTTTCTTGTTTTTTTGGAGTTTCAGCTTGTTGACCGCCCTCTGAAGCTTCTACAGATCCAATCACCTGTCCAATTTTTACAACATCCCCTTGGGAAACATTAATCTGTACTATTCCTGTCACTGGTGCATAAAGAGCTTGGTTAACTTTATCTGTTTCAAGCTCGAGAATCTCATCATCCGCATTTACAAGCGAGCCATTAGGTTTTAGAATTGTACCGATGGTAGCTTCGCTAATCGATTCTCCCATTGCAGGAACTTTGATCTCTTGTTTCATGGTTTTTTATCCCTTACTTTTAAGCTTTAAAATTCCTTGCGATTTCAAAAATTGAGGGTTTATGATTCTGAAACACTGCTTGCATAATGGCTGCGTGTTGTTTTTTGTGAACTGCGTAAGAACCCACTGCCGTGGCTGCACTACGCTCACGTCCAACATAACGTATTGTCTGCTTGTCTTTAGGTAGTAGCTCTTTTAATTGTGGGCGAATGTATTCCCAAGCGCCCATGTTTTCAGGTTCATCTTGGACCCAAACAAATTCATCTGCTGTGGATACATATTGGTCTATAATTTCTTTAAGCTTTGCTTTGTCTAAAGGATAAAGTTGTTCAATCCTGATAATGACCATATCCTCGATCTTTGACTTAGTTTTTTCAGATGCCAAGTCATAATAAATTCTTCCGCTGCACAAATAGACCTTCTTCGCTTTTTTAGGTGGATTAGGGTCATCAAGTATAGTTTGAAAGCTCCCTTTTGAGAGATCATCGGTTGAGCTTACACAATCAGGATGACGAAGGAGCCCTTTAGGAGTAAATACGATCAAAGGTTTGCGGAAGGATTGCAAAACCTGTTTCCTCAAAAGATGGAAAAGTTGAGCTGGAGTTGTAGGATAGGTTACAAACATATTTTCGTGTCCACACAGCTGCAAGAATCTTTCAATTCTTGCGGAGGAGTGCTCTGGCCCCTGCCCTTCGTAACCATGAGGAAGCAATAGCGCGAGGCCCGATTTTTTTCCCCATTTTTGTTCTGCGGTAGAAATAAATTGGTCAATGATCACTTGCGCACCATTGCTGAAATCACCGAACTGTGCTTCCCAGATTACAAGCGCTTCAGGATTTGAGATGCTATAACCATATTCAAAACCAAGGACGGCCATTTCTGACAAAGGAGAATTCACAATATCACATCGTCCTTGTCCTGGTTTGAGATGGCTTAATGGGAAATAGGAGCGTTCGGCAACTTGGTCCATCCACATTGCGTGTCGATGGCTAAATGTCCCTCTAGCAACATCCTGGCCAGATAATCTAACAGAAGTCCCTTTCCATAGTAGAGTCGCATAGGCTAAAAGTTCTCCCATTCCCCAGTCTATTGTTTTTTCTGCAGGATCTCCATTCACCATCGCTAAACGGTCTCTGATCAAATTTTGCAGTTTTGGGTGGAGATTAAATCCTGAAGGAACTGTGAACATTTTTTTGGAGATTTCTCTAATTTCATTGAGAGGAACACTTGTATTGATCTTTTTGAAAAGGTCTTCCTCGGGTTGGGGAGTTCCTGGCACTATCTCTTTAGGCGGGGCTTCTTGTGGCGGAAGCTTCGTGACCCTTAATGCCTGTTGCAAAGCCTTTTTAAACTCGGCTTCCAAAGCTTCTGCCATGAACTTTTCCAACACCCCCTGATTGATCAATTCATCACGATAAATTTCACGGATCGGTTTTTTAGCGCGGATAATTTGGTATTCCAGAGGTTGAGTGAAGGCTGGTTCATCCGTCTCATTGTGTCCATATTTTCTGTAGCAATACATGTCTATAAAGACATCGCAATGAAATCTTTGACGTAATTGCACGGCCAAGTTAGTTGCATAGACGCACCCTTCGGGATCTTCAGCATTCACATGGAAAACAGGGGCTCCAAAAGCTTTTGCGATGTCCGTGCAGTAATATGTGGAACGGCCGTCTTCAGGCACGGT
This sequence comes from Parachlamydiaceae bacterium, assembly GCA_039806825.1. GTDB lineage: Bacteria > Chlamydiota > Chlamydiia > Chlamydiales > Parachlamydiaceae > JBDHQB01. Next base: position 16,780 of record JBDHQB010000019.1, read on the forward strand.
TGTAAAGCCGATCTGATTGTTGATCACAATATGGATCGTTCCACCTGTTGAATAACCTTTCAGTTTGAACAATTGTAGTGCTTCGTAAACACTTCCCTGACCTGACAATGCTGCATCGCCGTGAACTAAAATAGGAATAATACGGTTTTGAGCTTCATCATTTGTCATGACTTGGCGCGCTTTAGTTTGCCCTTCCACAACAGAATTCACTGCTTCCAAATGGCTCGGGTTGGGGGCCAAGCTGATCGACACTTTTTTGCGAGCAACCGTGCTGATCTCTGAAGAAAATCCTTTGTGGTATTTGACATCGCCGCTTCCTTCAAATGAGTCTGGGATATAACCTTCATCAAATTCAGAAAAGACGTCGACATAGGATTTGTTTAGAATATTGCTAAGAACATTTAAACGACCTCTATGAGCCATTCCGATCACAAATTCATCCATCCCTAAGCCAGATCCGGTTTCAATAATAGCTGAAAGGATAGGAATTAATGTTTCGCCACCTTCAAGAGAAAATCGTTTTTGTCCAACATATTTTGTATGCAAAAACGATTCAAACAGCTCCGATTTATTGAGGTGCTGAAGGATCATTTGCTTTTGTTCAATCGTGAGTTGAACTCTAAACCGATTAGGCTCAATTTGTTGTTGAAGCCATCCTTCTAATTCAGGACTTTCCACCCCCATATATTCAACACCGATTTTATCGCAGTAGATCTCTTTCAGAGTATTGATGATATCAAGCAAAGGAGCTTTTGCTTCCTTCATAATTCCGCAAGTTGGGAATGATTTCGAAAGGTCCTCTTTTGTAAAACCTAGGTTATCAATGCGCAATTGATAAGGAACATCAATTTCATGGGTGCTAATGGGGTTGATCTTAGCCATGAGATGGCCGTAAGTACGATAAGCTTCAATCAATCTGAATATTTTAAGATCGCTTTGTTCCTCAGGCACAATGCCTTTAGGTCGAGCTGGTTCTATCCTTGGAGTGATGTACCCAGGGGCTTCTAAACGGGGAGATAACAGAATCCCTAGCTGATCTTGAGTTTCAAATTCATCAAAAATTTTCCTCCAGGAAGCATCTACACTGTTTTTGTCTTTCTTGTATTTTTCATACAGATCGTCAAACAGCTGACTGTTGGCAAATGCTGATTCATCAAAACCGCCAGATGACATAGTTCTCCCTGATCGTTACTCTACGTTTATAGGAGAAAGCAATAATTTTAAATCATTTCTTTATACCAAACTCACAAAGTTTTAAACTCGTATCAAAATTGGGAGGATCCTCATGTCAAGTGTATCACATTTTACAATTGTTGGCGTTGAGGCTGCAATGTTAGCCGGACAACTTCTCAAGAAAGGGTTTGGAACGAGCTTTCAAATTCAAACAAAACCGGGCAAACAAAATTTAGTAACTGAATATGATCATAATGCTGAAAAACTTATCACAGAAGTTATCCTGAGCAAATTTCCTGATCATTCGATCCTTGCTGAAGAAAGTGGATTAAATACACCAAAACCTCATGAAGTTTGCTGGATTATAGATCCTTTAGATGGAACAATTAACTTTGCCCACAACATTCCCATCTTTGCCATCAGCATTGGAATTAGCATCAATGAAGAAATTGTAGCCGGAATCATTTATCAACCTATTACAGATGAACTATTTATAGCTGAAAAAGGAAAAGGAGCCTTCTTTAATAAAGCCCCCCTTAAAGTTTCTTCTACGCAAAAAGTGGATGATGCAACTGTAGCGACCGGTCTACCGTATGAACTCGAAACCGAACAGTATAAAGCTTTTGATGACTTAAATTGTATATTTAAAATGGGATCTCCTCTAAGAATTTTAGGCTCAGCAGCCATTAATATGGCTTATTTGGCTGCCGGTCGATTCGATGCCTACTGGAGCCTTGGCCTAGAACCTTGGGATATTGCCGCAGGAAAACTTCTAGTCGAGGAAGCTGGGGGTCGTGTCACTAACTATAAAGATGAAAAACTTCATCCCTATAAGCCTTCTTCAGTTTTAGCTACAAATGGAAAGCTTCACAAAGAAATCATGGGTTATTTATGAAAAGACTGTTCCTTTTAACTTGCTTCTCTTTATTCCTTGTTGGATGCCAAGAAAATTCGCGGCATAGTGCAAAGGGTTGGAAAACTGAAGAGATCAATGGACGCAGTAAATTCCCTATATATGAAGTACAGGTTCCTGAAAGCTGGAAAAAATTAGAAAGTACGGGTGACAATTTAGAGGATACAAAAACTCCATTGGTCACATTTCTTTTTACAGAGGATAATCAGACTTTTACAGTGACAATCCACAATTTTCCACTCCATGACATCGATGAACAGGTACCTCCACTTGTACAAGTTGACCGATGGAAAAGGCAATTTGAGACTCTTGACTCACGTGAGAGCGAACTAAAGCCTGTAGCTTTTGGAGGCTACACAGGACAATTTTTTAAAGGAGTAGGAATTTTTAAAGGAAAAAAGATGGAGATGATGGCTTGGAGTTTGCAGTTACCTACAGAACATTATAGAGCATTAAGCCATCCTGAAAGTGCTCTGGATAAATTTAAGTTCGATCAAATGAGATCGGATGTCACAATTAAAGTATTAGGACCCGATAAGCTTGTCGAATTGCATCGTGAGGATATCGAAAAATTCGTTAATAGTTTTCATATGATCGAGGCAATTCCTGCGCAATGATTAAGACCCTGAAGTCCGTTTTTGCATTCCTTGGTGGAGTCCGTTTTGCCGTCATTTTAATAGCATTGACTGTTGCTTTTGTCATTTGCGGAACACTTTTGGAATCCAAAACACAGTCGCACAAGTATGCTGCGTTATGGACTTATAACAATCCAGTTTTTTCAATTCTATTGTGGGGATATTTTATAAATATCCTATTCTCAGCGCTGCGAAGGTGGCCTTTTAAACCAAAACACATCCCCTTTCTTGTGACTCATTTTGGGCTACTCATGATCCTTGGTGGAGTTTTGATAAAAAATTATTACGGCACTCAAGGTTCAATGGTGGTTGCAGAAGGAACTGGCTCAAATGAGATCCTATTAACTGATAAGCCAGGTCTATTAATTGAGAACAGAAGTAGTCGGAATTCCATTGAACTTCCAAAAAAACGTATAGCAAAAATCAATGAATTATCTGTTCGTGTTGCTAGGTATGCTCCACATGCTCATGAACGATATGTGGGATGGATAAAAGGTCCTCACGCCTTTATCTTGGGGCTAAATCCATTTATTGTTCAGAAAGATGAGGAAAATGTGCAAATCTCTGGAAGGGTACGTTTTCAAGGTCCTGAATCTGATGTATGGGATATAAAGACTATAAAAAGTGAGCAACCTTTTGATAAAGATCGCGTTAGCGATAAAGAGCTTTGGATTATTTCAGGAAGCGATGGCAAAACAGAGATTTGCTGTAAAGATGATCAGGGAAAGGTTGTTTCTGAAGTTTTTAATCCTGCAAAGCTGGAAAAATACATTGCCTATGACCGGGGGTTTGGGGGGTATACTATACCTGCTGACATTCCGATGGGGAATAGTACGATTCAGTTAGAGACACCTTTGACAAAGGAGTATGTTGAGGTTCCTCTTCCAAAAAAATTGGAGGATTTAAAGCCTGTTGCTATTTTAGAAGTTTCGAACGGCGAAATGCACGAATTCATCACACTGGGATACGACCCTCATGGAAATGGGATGAAGTGGCCCGCTTTGGAAGGAAAGTATCTTTTTAGATTTCAGCCTTATATTGAGAAGATTCCCTATTTTGTTCGTTTGCATAATGGGCGTCAGATTAATTATGTAGATTCAAACCAGCCTTTTAGCTATGAGAGCGATATTTCGGTTGTGGATACCAGGGATGGAAGGAAGATTGATACGACTTTGAGGATGAACCATGTGCATGAGACCTGGGATGGGTATCGTTTCTATATGTCTAGTATTTCACCCGCGGACAATTCAGCGATCCACAGAGTCCAAATCGTTGTAAATCACGACCCTGCAAAATATTGGCTTACCTATCCCGGGGGGATGTTGGTGGCTTTGGGTATTGGGCTTCTGTTTTTCTGGAAAAAAGACCGCCGCGTGTAGATGCCGAGTAGTTGGTAACACTAAAAAAGACATAGATATAGCTAAGAGGTAGCCTTTTCGCAGGCGAGCAGTGCGGTAGCGGCGCGAATGAGGAGCTACCGCACTCCATCCAACTAACTTCCAGGCCTATGAACCTCATAGAATAATTAATTATCAACAATAATTAGTAATGATTTATAATAAAATTGATAAATTTAATTATTTAATTAGGTTCAGTTATGGCATTAGAACCTTCATCTTTAAATAAAATTGGTGAAAATTATATTCCACCAGCAGATCCAACGAAAGCCCACGAAGAGCAACCCCCACCAACACAGATCTCACCTTCAGCGTTTCCTGCTACATGGGAATCTTCTGCGTCACCCTTAGATCCTGCAAGAGTTAAAACAACATTTTCTCCTCTTGCTGCTCATAGAGCTCTTGCTACGGCAGAGGTTGCTAGCAAAAATAACCTGAACACTGATGTTATTTCAAAGTCCAGCCTGTTGTTACAAGCCTTAGACCGGGCTCCAAGTGAAGCCGCAGAACATGCAGATTCAAAGCCTGCCATACAAGAACCTCCAAAGTCAGAGCTTACCCCATTAGAAAAAGCTAAAGCCAAATTCGATCAGGCTAAGCAGGAATTTGAAGCTGCAAAAGAGAATGTTGAACACCTTGAAAAACAGCTAGATAAAGCTCAATCTTATTTAAGTACTGCAATTGCAGTTGCTAAAAAGCTCACACAGGAAACAGACCCTGAACGTGTAGCCATTCGAGATCAAGTAGGTCCAAAATTAATTGAAAAGATGAGAGACCTAAAAGCTTATATAGAAAAAACAGAACAAGAACTTTCAGAGGCTTACACATTGGCATCTGAGCTGGGCATCAAAGAATTGGAAGCTGACGTGCAGTATGAAGATCTAAAAAATCCTTCCCAAGTATCCCCTCAATCAAACATTGATTCTAATGCAAGAAGAGCAGGATTCACTGAAGAGGATGTAAGAACTTTTACTACAAAGACACATACTCGAACTGAACTTCCAAAATTACAAAAGAAAGCAACTGTAGCTACTTTATCCGCATTAGATCCATGGAGAGATCCTTTAAAAAATATTATAGTAAAAGATGGAAAGCTATCTGCAACGTTTGACAATCCCACCCCTCAACAGACTAAAGAGGCTGTAACAAAACTGTTTGAACTTATAAATTCTGAAAATAAAACTGGAGCCGATTTGGAAAAGATTCTTCATTTTCTTCAAACAAATCGTGCTACATCTCGTGCGATAGACTCTAATTCAGAATTAAAGCATGAACTTCGAACTCATCTACAAAAGCTTTCAAATGAAGACAATTTACTTTACTTAAAGAATCAACTCAAACTTTTGAAAAACAATCCAGATTTTAAGCTTACATCAAAAGATAATCTAGTTTATCTAGTTCCAAAAAGCAGAATTGGATTCGAATTCCGTACAGGGGCCAGCAAAGAAGCCAAACAAGCTATAAATCTTATTCTTAAGCAAATGAAAGAATCGGCTGAACTGCTTCCAGAGCTTACAGGAGTTGCTTCTAGAAATTTGGGGTCTAATTTAAATGAAATGAAGCAAACGATAGGAGAGCTACAATCGACTCAACAAAATTGGTGGAATGCAACAGTATCAAAACATAATCTTGGAGCAAAAATTACAGAGGCTTCTGATACTGTATCCACAGCATTTTCTAAACTTACTTTAACCAAAGATAACATTGTAGATAGGATTTTAACGCTTTCAACAAAAGATACTTTGGATATGGGCAATGCATTGCGCGTTTACCGAATGATTGATATGAGTTCGGACGAATTCTTCAATCAGTTGGCTAATAAACTACGAGCTGCTCCCAATGATCAAAACTTAAAAAATCAGATTTACATAGTTCTTTCAGCTTGGTTTTCTGATCATGTCATCAATCAAAATGAATGGAATGTTTTAAACAACCACAGTTTATTAGGTTTACTTCCAACAAACAATGAGGTCAGTGGGGATTGGAAAGATTTAAAAAATGCAATTGATTTTCAAGCTGCAAAAATTTCTCAGCAGACTTCTACTCCTCAACCTATATCTCCACCTATTACTCCATACAATACACTTGATGCGTTTAAAACAAATTCAGCAGAACTCAGAGAATTTAATAAACTGATGAATGGTGAAGGTAGAGAACAATTTCTAAACGATCTTGTTATACAAATAAATAGGAATGATAAAAAATTGTTCAGTCAATTAAATGCTAGCGAATTTAAAGGTCAAGCTTGGTTAAAGCCTGACAAAGAGGTGACAAGTCCAAATATTATGGCTCTTATCAAAACTTTTAATAGGAATTCAACATTTGCTATGGCTGTAATACTTAGCCAACCTGACAGTGAAAGCAGAACAAAAGCGATCAAGTTCTTCTTAGATCTATGCTCAAAACTGCAAGACTCGGGTAATTTTAACTCCACATATAGCTATTATGCAGGTCTTAACAATTCATTTGTGCGTAATCTGTCTGAAATGAAGACTTTGTTAGCTCAAGATTCTAATTACAATAATAAAATGGATAATTTACAAAAGTTAGTAGATTCAACCGGTGCATCTTCTGCCCTTAGAAAAGCACTCGATGATAGACTGCCAAAACCTTCTATCCCCTTTTTAGGCATATATCTGACAGATTTAGTATTTTTAAGTGAAACTTCAGATAAAAAATCGATTAAAATGGGACAAGCAGAAATTTACTCAAAAACAATGAATAACGTTTTTAATGCTGTAGACTTTCCCACACAAGTATCTTTATCGGAATTTAGATTGGATACAATATTAAATCAAGTTCCTCGCGATATTGATGATGAATTAAATGCTGCTTATGAGGCACTCAAAGCCCAGACAACAGTTTAAATAAACCCCTACAGGGGTTTTAGGTGTGGGCGGCGAGGCGGGGGTCGGTTTTTTTGATGATGATGCTGACGTTTTTTTGGTTAAAGCCTTTGTACCCTTCGCGGCGTTGAAGATTTTCTAGGTGGCTGCCTAAGGCACCTTCTTTGAGGAACTTTTCGGCTTGTTCTTGATTGATATAATTTTTTTCTAAAAGCGCGTCGATGCGCTCCTTTTTCACTGGCCACTTCTCCCCAGCTGTAAAGGCTTGACGGAGGTATGGGAAAGAACTGAAAGGGTCCATCATTCCTACACCATATTGTTTCAAATCTTGCGAGAGTTCATCAAACATAAACTGTGCTTCCAGATGGTGCATTCCCGCCTGTAGGATTGAATCCCCATGGAGGGCACACCAAAGGCCAATTGTGCCGTGTTTGGATAATTCTGGGATGGGGTGGTGAGCGAAATCGTGTGTGATTTCATCTGGGGCCAGATCGACGTCTAGGAATAAGACAAGCCTGCAAACTGGATTTTCCATAATTTGGGCGCCCCAACCTGCCTCTTCGCCAGCATAATATCTTTCACGGCATTTGAAACCTAGGATCTCAAAAAGGCGTACAAGTTTCGAGAATTGTTTCCTAGAAGACCTGAAGGTATGGTGGTCGTGATTTGCCCAACCCATTCCTAGACTGTCTTGACGGTTTTTCTGGATTTGGCCTGCGCGATTGCGCACTTGCCAATATTTGCGTTCACATTCCAAGACAAGCCAAGCAGCACGGTTTTGGCCTAATGCTAGAACCAGATCTTCTGCAAGCAGGAGTGTTAAGGCCATTCCTTCATCGTCGTCATCTCTGTCCCTTGGGCGAGTGAGCCATTGTTCCATTGCTTCTAAATAGAGTTCGATGGTTTGGGCATTTGTGTGGGTAGGTTCCATGGTGTCTTCCCCTCGTCTTTCGACGACCCAAAGGGATACATCGTCTTCTGTAGATATTTTGCAGCGTCTATAGCCGCTATAGGGTGAGCCTTCAATATGTTTTGAAAGCCCTCTCACCATAAGATAGTCGATAATGTTTTCTACAGAAACAGCGACTCCTTCTACACCATGTTCTTCATCTCGAACTAAAAGCCTAGGTAGTTGAGCCCGGGGATGATGAAAAACCCTATATGTAGGTGTAGCCTGAAGAGCGACAAATCCAGCCTCTGCGAGAGCTTTTTCAAGCTTTGGAGAGTTACCGGTTGACATGTGGTCAATCCAGTCAAAAAGACGGGTGCTTGTATACTTTAAAAGGTCCTCTTCCAACTTTAAAATATCGGGATTTTTGGCTTTACATTGACCTAGGATATCCAAGAGAAGTTTTTCAGCTTGAGGCTCACATTTCCATTCAAAGGCAGCATTAATATTCTCGTTCATAAATCCCCCGCTCTTTAAGTGAACTTTACCTCATAAATAAGAAGGTTTTCAAGATGATTTTGGCATTAAAAACGCTTGTATAATTAAATATTTTATAATTAATTTAGTTATAATATAATTATAATAAATAATTTCTAATAAACAAATGGAGTATTATTTATGACAGGACCCGCTGTTAATAATAATCAGCCCACTGCAACTCCTCTAGTTCCTACTCCAATACCTAATGAAACGGCTAAGCAAGAGGCAGTTGGAGGACATACTTCAGCAACATCTTCTATTAATGCACAATATCCAATAAGCCCTGGCATTGAAACAGCTGCCGGGGTAGCTCCAACACCAGCACCTAGAGCAACAAAGAGTATCGAAAATCCTACAATGGCAAATAAATTACCTGTTGTAGTTATTGAAACTGCAATAAAAACCGATGAACAGGCTGTTGCAGCTGAAGTTAAAAATAGTGATTCTAAGAGTCTTCTGGGAGCTTTGGATCGATTAACTGAAAAGGTTGCATCTAGAGATGAACTTGCTGCAGCAAAAACAAATATGATAAATGCACAACTTGATGTTGAGGAATATGAGCAAGTCGAAAAAAAACTGGGAGATGAATTTAGGACAGTAGGACAAGAGCTAAAATCATTGAAAAATAAACTTAAACCAAATCTCCCTGAACAAGTAGCTAAAAAAATACAAAATCAAATTGACGCCAAAAAAGCCGAATTTCAAAACATCGAATCCAAATACAACTCAGCTACTAAAGGCTTAATAGATGCAAGGTCCAAATTTGATGAAGCGAAAACAACATATGATAATCATAAAGCGAAACTTGAAGCAACCGAAGTCAATTCAAGGTCAAATGAAGCTTTACACGCCATGAGCTCATTTAACGAAGCTCCAACGGTGGAAGAGGCACATAAACCTACCTCAGAAACCCAAGTTAATAAACTAGAAGTTGCTAGAAATGCCGTATCAGCTGCAGCAGTGAAAGCTGATTATGCGGTTGCAGCTGAGGAGGGTACTAAGAAAGAGCTAAATCAATACGAAGCGCAATTAGCGACTGCTAAAAAACAAAGGGAAGAGACTGGAAATCCTAAATTAGATGCAAAAATTAATACTCTTGAGAATCTCATTAGCCGTACGGAAGCAAAACACAAAACCCTTGTGAATGAGGCCTTAAATGCTTTGGAAGATTTACAGGTTTTGGAAGATTTACAGGTTTTGGAAGGCGAGTATGAAGTTGAGTTTCAGAAATCCTTAGCTTCACCAGCTGCCCCAGTTAGTTCGAATGTAGAAGTGGAACATGATGCGGCATTGGAAAACCTCAACAAGCTAAAAAATCAAGCAGGTGTATCTACTGAGGATCTTAAGCAAGCAGAACTTCGCTATGAAGCGTCTCAACATGCTATGATTGAGGAATTCGACAGACTTGGTAGTGCGGGTTTGCTTAGCGCAGATGCATTAAGTCCAGAGAGTTCAGCAGAGTTAGATGCATTACTTGATACATTAACTGAACCTGAAGAACAACAAAGACCGATTATTCTTGAGCCTATATCCGGTAAACATCCTATGGAAGGAGCTCCCGCGCCTGCAGTCAATATGGAGCCCATTGAACCTGGAAACAGGCCAGCTGGTAAAGCTACCTCTAAACCTCTCGAACCCGGCAAGCCTTCAGAAGAGATCACGATGTTAAAAAACAAAGATCTTGTTACATTGACTCAATTGATAGACGGAAAAAAAGCAAATGAAAAATTGGTCTATGACGCGGAAAAGAAAAAGTTCACCATCGCTGAGAAAAAATCTGGAAGATTCTCATTTGGAGAAGGCACAAGCGACGCGACTAAACAAAGCGTTCTCAAAATATTAGAGCAATTAGCTAGTTTATCTCCTAAAGATTTTAAACTTAATCGAGAGGAAACCATAAAAATTATCCATTTTTTGGATACAGATCGCACTGTACAGGCTTTTTTAGAACGGAATCCGGAGGCGGCCAAGAAATTGAAATCAGTCGCAAACAGCTTCCAAGGGAGTGCATTTGCATACACAAAGCTTGAAACCCTAGTGGACCAAATGAGATTTGCAAATAAAGAGAATGGGAAGCTTAGGAGTGTCGATGATAGACTAATCATGAAACCTCGTGTAGGTGGTATTGGAACTGTCGGCAGCAGCAAAGAATCACAGGCGGCCATCAGCAGCGTCATCAAAAAACTGTCAAACGAAGCTAATGCATTAAATCCAAAAAATAAAGAAGACAACCTACCTTTGATCCGTGAGGGCATTAAATTTTTGAAAGAGAACGAATGGGCTCAAGCCGCTATATCCTATGGGGTTCATGAAGGAGAATTGTCCACTTTAGAAGCTCTAGTTGACAGTAAGGACAAGACTGTTCAGGCTGAACCCAGAAAAGATATGGCTGAAGTTTCCAATACGTTGAATACGTATATGGACATAACCGCAAAACAGCTTAGAGGAATAACAGGAGGAGAATATAACCCCGCGATCAGAGCTGCTATAGATCGAAGAGGAACACTAGTGACCGAGTTAACACAAGCTGAAAGACAGGCAGCTTTAAAAGGCAGTATACGTAAAGCAGTGCGTTATGAAAACTTGGATGCGCAGCTGGAAGATTTAAAATATTTGAATAATAATGGGTTAGTTGCCCAGGCCATTCATGATCCCCAATTTCGCAGTGAATTTTTAGCAACAGCTAGATGGTATATCAGTGCTGATAAAATTATGAATGAATTGAGCAATTTATATAAGTCCCCTGACTCGGTTGATAAAAAAGCCGTGATTGAATTTTGCAAAGTTTGGGTCTCCAATCAGGACAATTATCAAAATGATCTAGCTCTAATGGACCCCTTGATTGAGCAAGGGTTAAAATCCGAAGATCCGGAATTAGTAAAAGCCTGGGAAGAGATAAAAACTGCGAAAAATTCGGAAGCGGCAAAATCCTCAGCTTATGTTCCCATTTATAAACCTTCTACTGATCCTGCAATTATTCAATCCAGCCGCGCAGATTTTATGAATGCTTTGAATCAATCCACCGATTTAAATGGTCTTGCTGAGAGCACAGCTAACATATTAGTGAATGAAAACGTAAAAGCATATCGTCAAATCCAAGGCCATGAGCTCAATAGAAATTTTGATTTTAACGCGCCTCCGGCACAAATTCAAGAAAACTATCCTCACGTTGCGGATATTAATTCCAGACGCATCAATTTTACGAACAGAGTTCAAGATCTTATCTTGAATTCTCCAGACAGAGCTAAAGCGGTCGAATTTATGGTCCTTCTTGCTGAAAAACTTGTTGAAAAACGAGATTACGACAGCGCGCTTGTCATCGTTGAATTACTGAAAGGCGGTGTGAACATCGAGAGATTGGACGAAGTCAAAAATTTAGAAAAGACAAATAAGCCTGTTTTTGAAAAATTGGAAAAATTAAAAACATTGCTGGCAGCCGATTCGAATTATAAAGCTCTGAGGGCCGAAGTAAAAAATAATGAGGCTGGTCATATCTTCTCCTTCCCTCTACTTCTGAGAGAAATAAACATGGCTAAAGAGAGTAAGGACAACTATAAAAAAGGCGAAAGGGTCAATTTTGAAGTATTTGGAAATATTAAAAAGACCACTCAAGAGATCGGCAATGCCAAAAAGTTAAATCCTCCGGGCCTTAATGACGAACCTTCTGACCTTCAAGCAAAAACGAGAGATTTCCTATTCAGCGGCGGATTATCAGAAGCTGAATTAGAAAAACGCTCGGAAGAAATTAAGCCTAGGAAGCCATTAACTGCTTAAAAGCCTATTATCCTATTGCAATGGAATGCAAAACAAACTTTTTTATTTCACAACCGCGAAGCTCACGCCCAGCGCTGCAGGCAATAGGTACTTAGTTAATGATTAGCAGCAAGAAGTTGTTGTACCCAACGCTTGTGCGGTAGCTTCGCGACCGTACTCTACGGCTGCTCAAAAGCTGCGAAGTTGTTGTAGGCTGCGCAAAAGGTATAATCTAGGGGTGGAGGAGGACGAAGTTGACTTCGGAGAGGGATGAAAGGATGTTGACAAAGTCGGGATCGGGATTGTTGTCCGTCACATGCACGACTATTTCGGTCCCTTTCTGACGCTCATTGCGGATCTGGTTGTAGATTGCAGAACTCATCCCTTGCTTGCTCGAAAGCTTCAAAGTTGAATACTTTCTTCCTTCCATCGCTTTTTCCAGTGCAAACAAATGCTCTACATCAAAAACTTTGTTTGTCACGTCAGATTGCAATAATTCCCGGGCCAAATCCGCTAAAGATATCCTTGCGCATCCAAAACGTTCGATCGCGATCCCTGCTGCAACATTCGAAAGCTGCGCTGCTTCCGCCATTGTTAGCCCGGAACCTATCGCGCTTGCGATCATTGCCAAAACAGTATCCCCAGCGCCTGTTACATCCTTGACCTCTTTCGCCCTGACAGGAAAATCTTGTCTATCACCTTTGCGATTAAACAAGCTAATCCCCTTTTCAGATCGTGTCACCATCAACATGTCTGTTTCAATCTTATCCAAAAGCTTCTTAGCAACTTCTTCAATATCTCCATTTGTCGGAACACCGGCCGCTGCATAGGCTTCAGATAGATTAGGTTTAATCAACGTAGAATTTTTATACTTAGAAAAGTCTAGTCCTTTTGGATCTGTCAAAACAGGAATATTATGCTTTTTTGCGTAATCAATCAGCGCTTTCAAAACATTTGAGGTTAAAAATCCTTTTCCGTAATCCGATATCGCCACCACTTTGACATCTTTCATCATTTGAGGAATCGACGCGATCACCGCTTGCTCAGCTTCAGCTTGCAACGGGTCTACTGACTCATTGTCTACTCTCACAATTTGCTGATTTTCTGCGATAATTCGATTTTTTACTGCTGTGGGATAACATTTCTCCCGAATAATCCCGGAAACATCAACCCCTTCCTCTTTCAATACCTGTAATAATAGATCACCACTGGAATCGAATCCTACGCGACTTAGAACAGCGACATCGCAGCCCATTGAAAGCAAATTCAATAGAACGTTACCTGCTCCACCGGGACGGTGCTCTTCCTTTTGCACATTGACGACAGCAACAGGAGCCTCAGGAGAAATCCTGCGAGCTTTTCCGATCGTATAAGTGTCAAGGATCATGTCCCCCGCAACGAGAACTTTATTGCGGGATAGGCGACTTAACGCGCCAATCAGCTTTACCATATTTTTCCAGTCAGTAGATAGTTCTGTACGTAGTCTTCGACACCTTTGGCCAGTGGAGTCACCTTAAAATCTTTACCAAGTGTTTTTTCAGCTTTTTTTGTATCTGCTTCAGTATAATATTGGTATTTTCCCTGCAGGTCATCTGGCATGGCGATATATTCAATCTTTACCGGTTTACCCATCGCATTAAATACAGCTGTAGCTAATTGATTCCAGGTGTTAGGTGTTCCAGTTCCTAAGTTGTAAATCCCAGTTGCATTATTTTTCAAGAAGCTTGCGATCATCGAAGCGACATCTTTGATGTAGATGAAGTCGCGCATTTGTCCGCCGTCAGGAAAACGTTTATCATACGATTTGAATAGCTTGATTACTCCGTCATTTTTAACTTGAGGGACCATACGAATAATTTGAGATGCCATTCTTCCTTTATGGTATTCGTTAGGGCCATAGACGTTAAAAAATTTCAAACCAGCAACCTTGTCGAGATGTCCTTCCTGTTTAAGCCATAGGTCAAATAGATGTTTAGAATGACCGTACATGTTTAACGGTTCCAAGCTTTCCAATTGGCTATGGTCATCTTTGAATCCTTTAGTCCCATCTCCATAGGTTGCAGCAGAGGAAGCGTAAATAAAACGAATTCCATGTTTAATGGCATATTCAGCCAGGCGACGGCTATAGCGATAGTTATTTTCCAGCAAATAATTTGCATCAGTTTCCACGGTACTGCTGCAAGCGCCCAAGTGGATAAAAGCTTGTATTTGGGGAGCTTTCCCTTCTAGCCAGGAGAATAGATGATCTTTGTGGAGGACATCAGAGACCTGTTTTCCAACTAGATTTTTCCATTTGTCACCGGTCCCAAGATTGTCCACAACGATGATATTGGGATGCCCTAGATCGTTCAGAGTACGGAGAACTCCAGAGCCAATAAATCCTGCTCCGCCGGTTAGTACAGTATATTGATCTTTAGGGCTTTTCATATCTATTTCCACTGTTGAAGAGGATACTTATACATGATCAATTACCTAAAAGCAAGTGATTTAAAATGAGATCTTGAAATTAATTTTTATCTCAAATATTTTCATATGGTTAAATCAAAAATCTAAAGGGGGCAACGTGTCAAATATAAAATACACACAGGGATCCCATTTCCAGCCCTATCTGCCTGATACTAGACATTTTGCTGATTTGGGCGATTTTTCATTACAAGATTTACAAAGTTCCCTTTTTAAACTCAGACAAGTCGCTACGAATAGATTTATCCCTTTTCCATGCCTACATTCTACAACAAATGAAAAAGCAGAGAGCTGCAAAAAACCTGATTGTAAGATTCGTGAAATAAAATTTTTATTTAAGGATGAATGCATTGGAGACATTCTCGATGAAGTCATTCAAACTTTAAGTGTCATCGCGGTAAAAGTGAAACGTAATGAAAAGGGTCTTATTGATATCACTAACATCTTTAATAAATGGTTTTTCAATAGAGATATTTATCTTTTGCAGTGCGGCCATGGGATTAATGCAGCAAAAATCTCCGATCTTCTAAGTAGAAAAATCGATTCACATTTAATTCAGAGAATTTCCAATGAATCGAGAAGATTTTTTGGGTGTTACACTTGTACGGATGAAAGAATCTATAAAGCAAATAAAATAGTTATTCCGAATTTCAGTTTAAGGTACGTTGCTACCATTTTAGAAGAATTATTTAAAGAAATGCGTATTGGTCATGATCTTCCTAGGCCAACTATGGAGGTACCTGAAAATCCTTTCGATGCGGAAGAATTTGTTCATGAATTCGATGAAAATAATTTTACGGAAGAATCCAAACAGGAAATCGTCCAATTAGCAGGTCAACTATCTTGGGAAAACTTAGAGGACCTATGCGCAAGAGCTTTGAATTCTGGTAAGGATTCCTTGACCTTTTACCTTTTTTTAAATGCTGCAGAATATGCAAGAGAGGAAGAAGGTGAAGAAAGCCAACATTTTTTAATGCATGTTTCCAATCTACTCATACAAAAATTAGAAGCAAATCTCCCTTCAACAATTGAGCCAGTGACAGTTGAACATGTAAGCAAACTCATAGCTGGAAATGTGTTTCTACTTCGGATTGCCAGAGAATGCGGATTAGATGTGATATTTTTGAAAAGATATCAGGAAGCTGCCAACAAAATTATTAATTCTCCCTATATGATTGAAGGATTGACTGCAAGCGCCTATAAAAATCTTGAATTTCTCGTAGAGTTATACCCATGTATTGCTGATCGACTGTGTGGATTAACCGAGGATCAGGAAAATTGTGTTTTAGTTTATGAGAGAGATCGTAAAGTCCCTGTTTCAAATTTTGAATCTTTCACGGTTTTATATTCTTACACAAATTTTATAGATCGCGCGTGGCCAGATGAAATTCAAACAAAGGAAAGGGTTATTCAGACCGGTTTCCATCTTCATAGATTGTACTCATGGCTTATTGACAGTATCCTAGATGGAACAATTCCGATCGGTCAATATCCTGAAAATGTTAGAAAATCGATTTGTATCCGTTTATTGAGCTTTTCAGAAAAGAATACCATCATAGACTTACGTTTATTATCCCTGTTGTACATGTTCAAGGAAACTTTTAACAATCCTTCAAACGAAGAGTTGGAATTACTTCAATCCTGGATTGGAAGATGCTTGCAGCAAGCCCAGAATCCCGATAATGTGCCCAATATATTGTCAGTCATAGAAGAGGCAGATAAGTTTGTACATGTGTGTGCCGACAAGTTAAAGTGTAAAATTTCTCAAGATTATTATTTAAATTGGGCAGAATTTTACTCCAAATCCAACAAGAGCTTAAGAAAGGCAATTTCTCTGTATACTGCAAACATATGGAGAACTTCCGACCATAGAACTTTAGAATTGGTTTCACAACTACTACACACTGCTGTGGAGAAGCATATATCTATCAGTTTCTATGAAGCTGAAAGGCTAATGGATCCTATTCTTGCAAATGTCACGAAACATCCTGGAAAAGGAGAAATCCTTTTCTTCAATGCTTTAAAAAATTGTTTAAATTGCATGAAACATGTTCCAGGAGATCTTTCCCCCTTCCTTCTCTTAGAAAAATTACTACTAGCTACCGTTTCTGTAACACCTGTGGAATATAAAGAATTTAATATAGAGTATAGAAACTTAATTATTAGTTTCCAAAACCATATCTTAGCCGTTATTGACAAGCTACCGAGCAAACCAAGAAAAGCGCTATTTATTGGAATGTACAACCTTATCATGAAGCCTACATTTCCAAACTATAGGACGGTCGCGGATGAGTCTTTAAGGGATTTTGTTGTAGCAGTGTTCAATTCTGACAAAAGCGGGCAACTTATCCATGAGATTAGAAATTTTATTTCCCAAGTCATTCAAACAGATATTTATAAAGAATTCCAAGGAAAATGGTGGAGGATAATGGGAACAATCTACAATTCTCATAGCTAGTAGAATGCCTTGAAGTGGGTAAAGCTACATAGCGGGAAAAACCGTTGCTCTTGCCGCAAGCCCTGGAATGCGGCAAGAGCTGTGCCATAGGGCACCACACTCTAGGGCGCTTCGCGCGAACAAGAACTTCGGGTTGATTTCTATCCTCTTCTTAGGTAAACTAACCCTCATTAATGAGGGTTAGAAGATTATGAAAGCACTTAAAGTTTTAACTTATATCATTCTTGGCGCAATTGTTTTATCTATTGCTTTAGTTGTAGGGGCTGTTTTTGCACTCTCCTCATCTTGGGGACAATTAAAGCTTCTAGACTATGTAAACACCCAAATACCAGGAAAGGTTTCGGCCAAGACTCTCAATTTAAGCCTATTTGGAGAGCAAAAAATTGAAGGCTTTACCCTGACCGGTAAAGACGGGAAAATCATTTTAAGTGCCGATAAAATCGTCATTGACTCCCCTATTGCTACGATGGCAGCTTCTCGGGAATTGGGCGGCTCCGCTGAGGTTCAAGGGCTACAAGCAACCTTTGAGCTTACCCCTAACGGGTCATTTAATATTAGCGATGCGTTAGGGCTTCCAAGTCCCGATATTAAAACTTCCACCCCATTTGCACCTGTGATTGTTAGAGATGTCAATGCAAGTATGAATTTTAACAAATCGACCAATACGGCCTCAATTACTGCAAAAGGGCTGACTGAACAAGGTGCACAAAAAGGGAATTTTCAAATCACTGCAGAGAGTGGCAATACTCCAAAAATCCAAGTAATAGCCACCCATTTTCCTGTAGCAATCATAGATCAATTGGCTGCATTAAATAATCCTAAGACAGCTGGATTGTACTTAAGTGCAATTGGAGAGACAATCGACTTTAATATTCAGCAAGCAGGATCAGCTGAAGGAGCGTCATTTCAGGGAACGTTTAAATCTCCGACTCTTTCCGGAAATCTACAGGGCAACTTTCAAGCAAATGCAATTACATTACAGGCTCCTTCTGAAATAAATTTTCTATTAACACCTGCCTTCAATCAAAAAATAAAGCAGCTTAATCCCTCTGCAAATTTGCCGAATATTTCACAGCCTGTGTCGATTAAAGTTGTGCCTACAGAAGTTGTCGCGATTTTCAAAAATGGAAAGTTCGATCTATTCAATAGTACTATTAAAGGAACGGCAAAAGTGGGTCCTGGTATTATTGACAATTTTGATCTTACCGATTTGAACGTGGACGTGCAATCCTTGAAAGGTGCACCTAATGTACAGGTTAAAGTCACAGGCAATGCTAAGCAGGATGGAAAACCGATCAATTTAAATCTTCAGATTGAAGTACAAAAGCCAAAAGATAACAATTTATCAGCTCAAGAATTGATGAAAGCTTTGAAAATGCAGACGCAGCTTCAAGGATTAAATTATCTTGGTAAAGCTTGGGATGTGAACGTGCGTTCAGAGACCGCGGGAACAAAAGCCAAAGCTTTTATTGTCCTTCAAACAGGCACTTTAACATTACCAGAAATGCAAGTGGATATAGATTATAGTGATTTAGAAAAAATCGTTTCTAAAATCACTATCCCATCGATTCCTGTTGCAATGTTGAATGATTTTGCTTCAGGAAAAGATTTCCAACCGCTTCTAGGTTCTACACTCGCAGTGAATGGGTCAGGCACGTTTAATCAAAAAGGATATGGGCAATTCCTCTTGGATGCCCAAAGCAGTTCTGCGCAGGCGCAAGCTCAAGTCGCGTATGATGGACATTTCAAACTTTTGCAAGGGAAGAATGCTCCTTCAATAAAATTGAAGATAGATCCTGAACAGTTTGCATTGCTTCATCGCGATTGGTTAGGTCAAAAGAACGAAGCTCCATTTAAGCTTGCAAAGCCGATGACCATTGACTTAAGGGTTCCTGAGTTCAAGGTTAATTTCGCTAATCTCAAATCGGGAGCTGATTTGAAAGCTGAAGTAGAACTCTCAGAAGTAGCAGTAATCGATCCGGTGGATTCTAAGAAGCTCACATTAGGAAAGATTCAAGGACAAGTACAGACGAAAGAAAACAGCAATACATTAGACTGGAATTTCAATGTAAATGGACTGGGTGAAGGTTCGATTATTCTTGCAGGGACTCTCCCCTCCCCTTTTGCAACAAGTGATTTTAGTATTCAAAACTTGGACTTCAATGTTCATTTAGAAAGCCAAGGTGTTCCCATTGGAATGGCAACAAGGTTTGCTGGATTTGATCCTAAATGGAGCAGCGCGGTAGAAGCCATTTTTGGGAGTCGTGTAGAAATTAAAGCTGATGCAAATTTAAATCATGTGAATGGACCAGTGAAAGCTTCTATTGTTGGAGATAATGGTTCTGTTGTCATTGATGGAAAGGTTGCGAATGGATGGTTTGTGTTAAATAATCCATTAGTTGCACAAAGTACGGTGACTCCACAGTTTGGTAAAGATGTATTTGGATTGATTTTACCTATTTTGAATTCAGCAATCAGCGCGGAAAATCCCATCATGATCCAAATAAGTCCTCAGGGATTTGCTTTTCCTGTGTCGCCATATGATTTTAGTAAGATCTCGTTTTCAAATGCCACAATTGAACTTGGGAGAATACGCTTTAATAACCAAGGTGAATTGGCGCAATTGTTGGGACTGTTAAATGTAAAAAGTCAGGATTCTTTCAATGTTTGGTTTACACCCGCTTATCTTTCGTTAAAACAGGGATATCTCAAGATTGAGCGGTTTGACATGCTGGCAGCCAATCAATATCCCCTTGCTGTGTGGGGAAATATTGATTTTCCTAATGATTATGTGAATGTTGAAGTTGGATTGACTGGAAAAGCGATTGGACAAGCGATGGGGATCAAAGGATTGGATTCTGATGGAATGTTGATTGTTCCATTGAGAGGGCCTGTAGGTAAGCCAAGAATTGATAAAACAAAAGTGGCAGCGCAAATTTCGAGAATAGCGATTGAATCGCAAATTCCTGAAGGAAAATTGATCGGTGGAATTTTGGGGATTGCTTCAGGGGTATTGGGAGGAGATACGCAGCCACCGCCTCCGACAACAAATCCGTTACCATGGGATAATGGAGAGAAGAAAAAAGAAGGCAATGTGGAAAAAGTCATTGATAAAGTGCAAAAAGGGGTCGACAAAGTCCAGAAAGGAATTGGAAAGGGCGTAGGAACGTTAATTAATTCGCTTATCCCCGACTAAGGGATAGGTTTGTGTGTGAGTTAAGTTTGTGTGGAGTTTTTACGCAGAGGCGCAAAGAACGCAGAGGTTCGCAGAGGTGGGTTGTGGTTTGTAGTGTTGTAAGTTTGTGTTAAATTTTTAACGCAAAGGCGCAAAGACGCAAAGGGTAGGTAGCGGGTTGTAGTGCTTAGAGCTGTTAGCTTTTGCGAGTACCATTAGCTCTGCCGAGGAACGAGCAGAGCTAAGGGTACTCGCAAAAGCTAACGGTGCTACTGAACATTCGAGGAACGAATGTTCAAGGGTTTCTTTTTTTTTACTGCAAGTCCTAGTGGGGCTTTGAATCAGCTTTAGCTTTTTAGGAAAAGAGGAGAAGAGGTTCTTTGCACTCCTGAAGTTCTAAAATAGAAAAGAAATCTCTGCAGCTCGGTTCTAAAATAGAAACATGCGACGGTCTAAATAGAAGTATGGAAAATTCACTGCAGTCTAAATAGAATTTTCTGTGGTCTAAATAGAAGCATGCGAATTCTCTACGGTCAAAGTAGAAGCATGAGAATTCCCTGCGGCCTTGATGTTCTAAAAATCGAAACGATAAATCTATAAGAGTTTTGCAAACTAAACTCTAACAAAAAAGAAAAGGGAGCCATTGAACATTCGTTCCTCGAATGTTCAAGTAGCACCGTTTGTGCTGCCGAGTACTGCTGGCTTTGCCGCCTCGGCATTGCTAGCAGTACTCGGCAGCACAAACAGTTCTAAGCACTACAAACCACTCCCTACCCTTTGCGTCTTTGCGCCTTTGCGTTAAAAATTTAACACAAACTTACAACACTACAAACCACAACCCACCTCTGCGTTCTCTGTGTCTCTGTGTAAAAATTCCTCACAAACTTAACGCCCACACAAACCACAACCCACCTCTGTGTTCTCTGTGCCTCTGTGTAAAAACTCTGCATAAGCTTAAGTGAAGGTGGCAACAGACGGATACATGGCAGCGCATTCTGCTGGGGTAAACTTGTTTTTTATCTTGGCAGCAACAAGTTCCCAACATTTTGCTCGATTAAAGTAAAGGTCACCATACTCCTTTAACAAACTTAATTGTCTTCGAGTCCATATCTTTTCAATTTTTTCCGTATTTCCTTGCGATTGAACTACTCGACTTTTCAGCTCTTCATATTTTGCCTGACAACTTGCTACATCCCAATATCTAAGCTTTTGTTCAACTATTGCCCAACAATTCTCTCGACCTTGGTATTTATTCACACAGCGTAACAACTTTTCTTCATCTTTTTTTTCCCATTTGTGTATATGGGTTGGACAAATGGTTGGGTTTTCTCCGTGAACAATTTTCTGGTTATCAAGCTGTTTTAAGTGATCATACCTGTAGGCGCAAGCCATGATGTATCTTTCAAAGCCCATTGAGTACAGAGTTTCCACTACAGTTGCTAAGCTCTGAAAATCTACATTTTTCTTTGATAAAATTTCTAGAAGAGCACAGTCCTCTTCTTCAGTCCACGTTTTTAAAAACTTAAGCTCTTGCTCTTTTTGCTCGGAAGTTTCTGCCCCTGCATAATAGACATAAATCCAGCGTCTAAAATTCTTGTTGGATTCTGAAATTGGATTTTCTTGATTTGGATCTAAATATTCTGATGTCGAAGATGAATGTAGTGAGGGGCTTGTAGCAGATCCAACTGATGACATAAAAATCCCTTCGTAGATGATTCTCGCAGTATAGAGCGTCATCAGAGTAACATGCAATCAGAAGTCAGCTGAATTTATCCAAAAAAAAACGCAACAAGCCCATTAACTGAGCTTGTTGCGTCGTCGGTGTTTCAAAAGAAAAGACGATTAACGGTTGTATCCACCGTGATCGTTTTGACGCGAGCCGCGGCTTCTTTCTCTGTCTCTATCTCCACCCCAATTTCCACGGCCTTGACCGTTGTTGCGGTCGCCGCCTTGGCGTGGTTGATCACTGCGCTCTTGGGCTAAACTTACGCGGAGGTTTCTATCCATGTAAGGTTTATCATCCAACTCGCGGATAGCTTTTTGGGCATCTTCATCGTTCTTCATCTCGACAAAACCGAAACCTCTCGATTTTCCGGTATATTGGTCTGTAACGATTTTAACCGAGACAACTTCTCCGAATTGTTCGAAAAGTGACTTAAGTGTATCTTCAGTCGCTTTCCATGCCAAGTTGCCCACAAAAATTTTCTTCATTCTAGGTCTCCCTGTTGTTTGGGTTTTAAGAGGATATGTAGGGAGGAGACCATTAATCTAGTGTTACAATCATATCTCTCCTTGAGGCCTGAAAGAATTGATTTGTATAACTCTAGAAGGTCTCACCAGGGCAACTTAAGTCTAAGAATGCTCTTACAGAGGAAATGTATGCTCTAAACTAAATGATAATGCCTCACAACAAACTCTATTCTTAATTTAACATTTTCCACCTTATCAAGTCTACTACATATTCGAAAATTTTCCTGACGGTGGGGGTGGAGAGAATGTAGTGCCCGAGAAAGAAGAGCTTGATTTTTGTTGTTGAGAAGGATTTGCCGGTGCATTGCTAGGGGTATGTGCAGGTGCAGCTTGTGGTCTAGGCAAAACCCTTGTTCCGGGTCTAATCGAATTTAAATTTGGATTTGACCCACCTCCAGTCTTGGGTTTCATGCTTTCAAAGAGGCGCCATCTTTCCCCAAAAATATTTGCAATATCTGAAACAGTTTTGGTGAGGTCAGCTTCAAAGTTGTCAGGAGTGCTCATGAACATGGTCTTTTTTTCCCATGTAATCGCCTGTAAGACAGCATCTTTTTGAGTGGAGATCCGGTTTAATGTGATGGGCTCAAAAAGGCTTCCTGTCACGAGAGCGACATTCCCTTGATCGGTTGGGAAGACCATGATTTGGACGTAGAAGAAAGGCAAGGCACCAGGGCCAGGAGAAGGATTGACCCTGACATTCAATTTATTATTTCGAAATGCATTAGCAACGATATCGGTCAACTTTTGAGCGTTTATACTAAGCTGTTCATTTTCAGGTGTCAATAATTCAACAGATAGTCCGATATCATTTTGTAGGTTATAGAGGTAATCAGATCCTACCCAATCATTGTCACGTTGGAAAACGAAGCCTGGGAATGTATAAAGCTGTGGTTGAGCAGGTGTAAACTGTCCTGGTGCATTTTGAACAGGTGTATTTGTGCTGGGCTCAACATCAGCAACCAATACTGAAGAGGCTAGCATTGTTGATAATATAATAAATTTTAATTTTTTCACGGGAATCTCCAATGTTACTTCTTCAACTGAAATGATTTAATAAAATAGTTAAAATCATCTGGCTTATAATTTTTTCCGTTCTCGATAGTTGTAAGGATATAGAGGGTTTCATGATCTAAGAATACTTTTCCCTCCATGGTCATTTGTGGATTTTGAATCATAAAATCTTGCGCAGGAAATCCATCGTAGACTGTTGGCTGTGATTTAACGAGTCTATTATCGGGGTTTGCCTTCATCATATCGTTGACAGTAGTTTTAAGGAGTCCTTCGGGATCTAATACATCTCGTTTGTCTTGGAATTCGATCGAGCTAATCATGTAGATGGTACCATCAGCTTCCTGGGAGACATACATATCATAAAGGCGTGTATGTCTTGTGAGAGGATCGGTTACTGACTCTGTAGCTTGCTGAGGAAGAAGTGGAACTTTAACTCTGAATTTGTTTGTTTTGGGTATGAACTCTTTCCATTCTGAGTGTGCTGGAGGCACGACATCCATATGGGGGCCTGAAGGAAAGGCTTTCCAAGCATTATGTGTAAACCATTTAAAACTTATGAGGAGCGCCAAAGCAAGTACGGCGATTGTGACAAGAACAATCGTTTTCGAAGACATGATATTTAACCCCTTAAAAAAATAACTTTAACCTTATTAATACATAAAACAGACTTTAGGACAATAGAGTAGAAAGTACGACTGCGCAGCGGCGAAATACTGCGCTTGAAGGCTGCGCTCCAAAAGCCTAGGAGTGCTTGCCGAAGGCCGTGGAATGCGGTGGCGACCGGAGGGAGCTGCCACCCTTGCCCTGACCGCAGCGAAAAATTGTTGCAACGCTAAACTTTTTCAGACCAAGAACCTTTGCAAGCGGTCAGGGCAAGGGCGGCAGCTCCCTCCGGTCGCCACCGCATTCCACGGCCTTCGGCAAGATCGATGCCATCGAGCACTGCTTTCCAGGGCGCTACACGCGAACCAATAATTAGCGTGAGCGAAGGGTTAGTGGAACCTCTTCAGTCAGCTCGGGGGGGCCGTAAAATTGGATGGGGCCGGCGAATAGGTAGTCGTCCTCCTCGATCCAGCTGTGTCTATGAGCTTTGAAAGTATTGAAGGCTTTGCCATTTAGGTCGACAAGGGCTTTGCTGATCACAGTTTTTGTTTTTCCTGCTCGTTTTTCCTGAGCCATCATAGAAGTCAAGGGAATACCCACAGGCTCCCATTTGCTTGGAGGCAAATTGAGCTTCTTTATGCAAGCCATATATCCTGAAACCCTTTGGTCGATCAATAAAGCTGCCAATGTCCCTAACGCATAGCAGTACTGACTGTCAAAGTTGCTCGGAAAAGCAGAACGCCCTTCATATCCACAGAAAAAAGGCTGTGCGCTAAATTTTCCCTTATATTTTCCCTCTTTGTGCAGGACCTTCAAATCATGCTTGACCAGATCAATGAACAATCTTTCCGTTTCGATTTTCGAAACTTGCACATTTCCATGGGGATCTCGATCCATAAGTAGCTGTGCTTGGATTCCGCCGGGCAGTCCGTGAAAACATTCTGCTGAAGGCGGAGAAAGTTTACTGTGGACGTAATGGATCCGATCTTGTGGAGATCCCATCGCGTTAATAATCTCAGAATGTGGCTCCCCTTCTGCCAGCAGCCCATTTAATTCTTCCACGAGCTTTTTCATCTCAGGAATGAATTCTACAATCCCTTCAGGAATGACAACCACTCCATAGCTTTTCCCTTTTTGTTCTCGAGCAACAATGGCTTCGCTAATCTGCCTTGTCACCTGTTTCAGGGTTTTGTTTTGTTGTGCAATCTCTTCACTGATCAAAGTGATATTCGGATGTGTTCTTAGAGCACATTCTAAAGCAATATGGGATGCGCTACGTCCCATCACTTTGATAAAATAATACGATTTTTTTGCTGACATAGCATCGCGGGCAATATTTGCAATAATTTCAGAGTAGGTTTTTGTGGCTGTGTCAAAGCCAAATGAGATCTCAACATATTCATTTTGCAAATCTCCATCGATTGTTTTGGGAACCCCCACAACACATGTTTGACATTGTTTTGCTGCAAAATATTCGGCTAGAAAGGCGGCATTGGTATTGGAATCATCTCCACCAATGATCACAAGCCCATCGAGATGGTGTGTTCTGCAAGTTTTTTCTGCAGCTTCAAATTGTTGAGGGGTCTCAATTTTTGTTCTTCCGGAACCGATAAGATCGAAGCCACCTGTGTTTCTATAGGGAGCAAGTTTATCGGTTTCAAGTGGGATCCAGCGATTCTCAACAAGCCCTGCAGGACCGTCTAAAAAGCCAATCAGAACGCTATATGAGCTTAGCTTTTTTAGAGCATCAAAGAGTCCTGTAATCACGTTGTGTCCACCTGCAGCTTGTCCTCCAGATAAGACAACTCCTACCTTGAGTGGAACATGTCCAGGCGGTTCAACATTTTTGAACTCGACAAGTTTTTTTTCGTATGTGTGGGGAAATGTATTGATAAGCCAATCGGGAAAACTGCTTTTGGAGGCAAGTAAATCGGGAGATAGGGAGAGCTTATCCAATCTTTTTAAAGCATCAGGAAGCTGTGGTTGATATTCTAGTCGGTATTTATGGATGAGACTTTTAGGGTCCATGAGCATATTCCTTTTTGAATGCAAGTATATATAGCAAATACTTTAGCATTCAGGAACATTCACGGCTAGACCCCCTAAGCTAGTTTCTTTATAAATGGATTGCATATCAATCCCTGTCTGCTTCATGGTCGCTATTACCTGATCGAGCGAAACGCGGTGAACTCCATCTCCTCGCAGTGCAAGAAGTGTGGCGTTGATCGCTTTAACTGCACCCATGGTGTTACGTTCAATGCATGGAACTTGAACCAAACCTTTAATTGGATCGCAGGTTAAGCCCAGATTGTGTTCCATTCCTATCTCTGCGGCATTTTCTATTTGTAACGTTGTTCCGCCAAGAGCTGCCGTGAGACCTGCAGCTGCCATTGAACAAGCTACACCTACTTCTCCCATACAGCCCATTTCCGCTGCTGAGATAGAAGCTCCCTTCTTATAGAGGACACCCATCGCTCCTGCTGTCAACATGAAGGTAATGATCCCTTCATCTGAGGAATTTTCACAAAATTTATCATAGTAGTGCATAACCGCTGGAATAACACCCGCTGCACCATTTGTAGGAGCGGTCACCACACGTCCACCTGCAGCATTTTCTTCGTTAATAGCAAGGGCCCATAAACTGACCCACTCCATGACTTCGGCAGGGTGGCGTTGAATTTCATTTTCATGCTGGTGAAGATGCTTGTAGAGCCCTGGAGCTCTTCTGCGCACATTCAGCCCACCTGGTAAAATACCTTCTTGGTGACATCCCCTTATTGCGCACACTTTCATCACATTCCAAATGTTTAAAAGGCCGGCTTTGATCTCTTCAGGTGTGCGCCATGTTTTTTCATTTTCCATGACCAGTTGGGAAATTGTGAGCCCTGTTTTTTCGCAATGATCTAGGAGTTGTTGAGCTGTATCGAAGTTGTAAGGGATAGTATGGGCGTTTTCTTTGGGCTTATCATTTGGAGCAGTAGCTTGTTGATGGTCTAAGATGAATCCTCCGCCTACGGAGTAAAAAACTTGGTGGAAGATTTCTAAATTGTTCTTGTCATAGACTGTAAATCTCATTCCATTTGGGTGGTAAGGGAGCTGTTTATCAAAGTGGAAGAGAAGGTCTGTGGATTCGTTATAGGGAACAGTGTGTTTTCCCAAAAGGTGGATTTGATGATCTGAACGTATTTTATGGACTTTTTCATGAACTTTATTGGGATCAACACTTTCGGGGCTTTCCCCTTCTGCACCAAGGAGGACGGCAAGGTCTGTAGCATGGCCCTTTCCAGTAAGGGCAAGAGAGCCATAAAGATCTAAGAGAGGAAGAGCACATGTCTGAACTCCATCCACACTCAGAAATCTCGTATTCTGGCTTCTGGTTGAAAATTTAAATAAAGCGTAGTGTGAACCGATATCCCA